>JALQTQ010000147.1 GCA_023263995.1 Akkermansiaceae bacterium
CCAATCCCGATTTCGATCGTAGGCATGAGGCGGCGCTCCCGTAAAAGGAGAAAGCGCGCCTCCGACATTTTCTTCTCATACCCCAAGCTCAAGAGAGCAGGATGACTGGATCGCGCGAATTTAAAAGCATGAAGTTTCTTGGGAATGAGGGGGTGCGAAAACATCCAGCTTTCGACCTCTAGGGTTTCTGAGCCCACTTGGATTTCACGAACAGGAAATTCAGCCAACAAAGTCGCGCCGGAGATCGGCAGGCAGACTTCCGGGGAATGACCAAAGGCATCCATGAGACCATGGGAGTTTCCATCCCGCCACGTGAGTAAGGTGAGGGTGACCTCCCCCCCGCGGTCACTGAGATAGTTACTCCCTTCGTCAAAGATCAAGAGTTCGTTAATCGCTTCTCCCCGAAGGGAATCGGAGCGCAATCCGGCTCGTGCGGTGAGGTCAACGAAGTCGCCACCATTTGCGGTGAACCAAAACCGAGCAACTAGCTCCGCAAGCAAAAGGAGCGTCAGCATGACGATCAGAAGGAGCCTCATGAGAACTTCCTGATTCGAGTGATGGTGATTGATCGGCCCCTACGCCCTCGGGAAAAGCCCCAAGCGGCCAGACCAATCGCGGTGTAGACCACCGTGATGGCGAAGAGCCCGGCAGGGTCATGGACCTCGGCCTCCGCTTGCAATCCTTTGTCATAAGCCACTGTGGTGAGATAATAGATGCGAGCACCATTCCCGAGGATAGCGACCCCGAGGGCGACTCCCAGCAGGATCACGCGTCGCCAGAGCGCCATCCGATAACACTCGCCGAGGAAGACCGCCAACATCAGGGAGGCCTGGAAGGAACGGAGACCACTGCAACCATCTGAGACGTCGAGAATCTGCCCTTTCACCATCATGGCGTTACCCATCAGATCGATGGGATAGCCAACCAGCGGGAGGAGAGTGGCCACGCCTTGGGCCACCATCCGGGTGAGATTACCGGAAATAAAGGATTCGAGGGCGCTAGGCAGGGGGACGAGGACGAGGACGAGCAGGTTAATAATCAAGAGACGTCGACAGCGAGGCCACCCGAAGGCCCAAATGAGTGACAAGATCGAGGCCGAGAGTACGCAAAGGGTATGCCCCCAAAGCGGAAGCCTCCAAAATTGGTCAACCTGTTGGAGAGGGCGGATGACCATCAAAGGGAGGAGGCTTACAAGGGCTCCCGCCAGGAGGAGGGGCCGGCCCCGTTGCTCATTTCCCAGATCGAGCGACCAGAGCTCGCGAAAGCGGTCGATGAACAGGAAGGCCCACAATGGGGCGGCGATGAGGGCATAGCGGTAAGTAGGAAGCTCCCACCAAGTGGGAAAGAGAGCGAAAAAATGCTGGAACCACAGGATTCCAAGAAAAACCGGAAAAAGGAGACCCGCTTGATTCTTTTGCGCGAGCATAAGGTTGGGGGCCATGAGATTAGTCTGCCTTGAGCCTTTCGGCCAGTTCCTGCTGTTGCGAGGCATCGAGGACCTCCCTGGCCTCCTCGGCCAACCGCTGAAAGCGTTGATCGCGCGCCGCACGGGCGGCCCAGTAGGCAGCCTCAAGAGGATCTTGATCGAGCCATTTCCCGGCTTGATGGAGTTTGGAAAGCTCGGCTGCCGCTTCGGGATGATCCCCCTGGGCGGCTGACTTCAGCAAGCTGAGAGCGCGCTCCACTTCTTTATCCTCTTTCTCCCCGTTCAAGAGGAGAACGGCGAGGTTGAAGCGGGCCGTTGGGAAACCTTGTTCCGCCGACTTTTCAAAACAGAGCAAAGCCTCGTCGAAATCTGGAGCGACCCCTAGGCCCTTGAGGAGCCAAAGTCCGAGTTGATTCTGAGCGAGAGCATGGCCCCGGTCGGCGGCGATACGCATCCAAGCCGCCGCTGCCACCTGATCTTTGGGAACGGTGCGGCCTTGTTCGTAGAGTAATCCGAGGGTGTAGGCGGAAGGGGCATCCTTGAGGGAGGCAGCGGTTTGATAAAAGCCGAAGGCCTCCTCCTCCTCTCCCCCACGCCCGGCGAGGGTGTAGTCTCCCATCTTTTTCAGGGCCTGAGCACTACCGAGTTCTGCGGCCTTTTTGAACCATTGGTAGGCTTTGTCCCAGGCTGGCTCCTCGCCACGTAAACGTTCTTCGATCATGCCGAGGTAAAAGGCTGCTTCCTTCTTCTTGCGCTCGTATGCCTTACGGAAGAGCTCCTCAGCCTGAGGCAGGTCCTGCTCGACTAGGCCTCCTTCTCCAAGAAACAACTGCCCGAGGGCGAGCATCGCGGAGGCAGAACCAGCTTGTTCTCCCCGTCGCATCAGAGACACCGCAAGGGCGGCATCCCGCCCGCGACCCAAGCCCTCAGCTGCCATCTTGCCGAGAAGGAAAAAGCTCTCCGACGCTTCGGGCAGCTTGATAGCCGTCTCAAGCAACTCGCGCGCGCGGGTGTAGTCGGGCTCGGCACCCAGCCCCCCCTCAAGAGCCAGCCGCCCCTGCTCCTCGAGTGCCGCCAAAGAACCCTTCTTGGCAGCGCTTTCCAGCCTGGTACGGGCTTCGGAATAGAGTGCGGGATCGTCAAGACGCACCAAAATGAGAGCGTAAAGTTCCTCGGCATCGAGGCTGCCTCCATCGATTGCTTCCCGAAGAACGGGCAAGGCTTCGCGCAACTTACCCTCTTTGGCAAGGGCCCGACCACGGGCCAAGGGAGTTATCTTTTGTTCTTCTGCCCCCACCCCTGGGACCGCTGGTTGCGAACTGCCCTCTTCGACCTCGGCGCTTCCCTGACTCTCCTGAGCCCAAACGCTCATCAGCCCTCCACCAATCAGGGCCAGCACGAGAGTATTCAGCCGACGACCACCTTTCGGCTCTTCACATTTTTTCCACGTCATGGTTCGGATACGGGTGAGGGCTGTTGCGGTTTCAAAAAATCCCGCAGATATGGGGGAAGAGCCGCCCAATCAATTCCGCGCAGATAGCGACGAGCCTGCTCTTTGTCGCCCCGTTGCCGCAAGAGATGTTGGTAGATGGCCTTCTCGAGCGCTCCTTCCAAAGAAATCAGCTCGCCCTTGTCATTTTGAAGGATGGCAAAAGCTTCCTCGAGGGAAGCACGAGCGACCACCAGAGCCTTGGCAGCGCGTAAGGAAGCCGCAGCGGGATAGTCCTTAAGAAGGGAATCAAGAGCCTTGAGCGCGTCCTCGCTTTTTCTGGAAATCACGTGGTCGATGAGGGCCTTACGATAGGTCACAACAGGATCGTCTGGTTTGGACGCCGAAAGTTTTTGATAAAGCTCAGCAAGGAAGGAGGGCTCAGACCCAAGCTCGAATTCGAGAAAGATCAGTTGATAACCAGCCGGCAGGAAGCGGGCCGGCAGGGCGACCAAGCTCTCAGAGGCTTTTTGTTTAAGAGGCTGGTCGTCCAGGCGTTCGCCAATTTTGACCAAGGCGAGGAATTCCCCGAAATCCTCCGAACGTGTCGCTTTTTCTAAGGCCTCCTGGAGGTAGAAAACATGAGAGACCTCGTCCCCGAGACGAAGAGCCACCGCCGCTCGAAAGCCGGCATGCAATGAATCCTTCATCGACCGATGAGGGTCATTGAGGAGGTCTCGGGCCTCCGGCCAAGATTCTTGATTCAGAAAGTATTGCAGCCGCGCGAGGTAAAAAGGGTAATCGTCCGCAGAGTTCAGGTCAATTTCTCGTTCCAGAATCACCTGATCCCGACGATGTTCCAAGAACCAGCGGGCGACCTCTTCGGGTGCTTGGTCACCCAAGGTCAAGACTTCCTGCATGACCACTTCCTCGGTCTCCGGTTGGCGAAGAAGTTTCCAATGAGCGGCCGCAAGATGATCTCGCGGTTCTGAACCTTTACGATCCTTCAGCCAAACCCACAAGTCCGGTGCCTCCCACTTGCGAAGAGCTTCATCAGGTAAAAGAAAAAGGGCTCGGAAAGCCGCCAAGGCCTCGGGGCCCTCTCCCTCGGCCATGATTTGACCTAAAAGTTCCCGGCATGCCTGCCACGCAAGCGGGTTCCCCTGCTCTGAAGCCATGAGGCGCCCTTTCAGAGTACGGAGGGAAGCAAGCTCCATGTCCGCGTCCGAAAGTGAATCGAGAAGTAAAAGAGCACCTATCCGATCACCCTTGCGGAGCATCTCAGTGGCCCGGATCGCGACGACCCGCGGCTCCCGAAGCTCGGCCTCGCTGAGCCTCCCCAATAAACCATCGAGATAAAACCATTCACCGATTTCGAAGACGAAACTCAGGACTGCAATGCGATCGTCGAGAACGGCCTCGGGGTGAACAAAAAGAGATTCGCCAAGACTCAAGCTGTCACTTGATCTGGCTGCGGAAGCAAGTTCGAAAAGCTCGCGAAGTTCGGGGAAACTTCCAGAGGTCAAGCGACGGGCGGCTCCGGTCAGCCTTGTGACCTCCTCAAGCTTGCCCTGTTCCAGAGCCGCGCGCGCGTCGGTTATCGTTTGTTGATAACGCCAAGCTTTGACCTCACGGGAAATCGCTTCCTGAAACCACCAGAAGAGGGTGACTGGGAGGAGGACTAGAAAGAAAACGAGAAGAAAGCGACGGACTCTCATGGCATCAAGATGCACAAAAAACCCGGCAAGGGCGATCCAAGCCGGGTGATTCAGCGCGCTGAAGTACCGTTACTTGGCACCTACTGCTGGCCCACGGCGCCGACGGGACCGCACCATCAAAAGAGGAAGAAGCCCACCCAAAAGCGGTGTCGCGTGACCGATTTCCGGGATGATCGCAATCTGGTTGGAGCTAGGACCAAAATTATAAACGATCTGATGGCCACCAAGACCAGAGATACTGGCGAACTCATCACCGGTCAAGGTCCCGGTGTAGGTCGCAAGGACGTAGGGAACGTCGGTTGCGGTGTAGCTGGGGACGTTCGAAAGGTCGAGGTCGATGTTCGTGATGTTGATATCGACAGCGTTAATCAGAGAGGTATTTGGTGAAGTCCCCGCTAAGTCGATGACCCAGTCAGCAGCGGTGCTAGAGGCCGAGATCGTATAGATGTCACCGGTAAGGTCAAGGGTGTCAGTACCGCCGAGGGCGAGGCTCGTTCCGCCCTCGAGCCGGAGGTTCCCCGCGATACTCGACGTGCCAGTGATGTTGAGTTCAGTTCCACCTGAGATGTTCACGCTACCGATACCCGAACCGACGGCCGTCGATTTGAGTTCGACAACCCCTCCGCCATAAAACGGCAAGCTACTACCACCCGTCGAGGTAAGAGTCCCTGAATCGAAAACGACACGGCCAGTGGTGCCAGCCTGGATACTAGGCTGGCTTGCGGCGAAAACAACGTTGCCCTTGAGATTTAGGGTCGCGCTTCCTGTCCCAGCGTTAGCTGTCGCAGAGGTAATTAGATCCAAGGTAAGAGTGTTACCATTGGTATCCACCGTCACCTCCCGGACGTTGGCATACTTAGTGGAAAGCTCCACCCGACCGACGGTCGTATCACTGTAAAGGTTAGCAGTGGCGTCGACTTGAAAGAAAGCCTCATCACCGCTTCCCGGTGTTCCCCCAAGGTAAAAGGTCCAGTTATCGGGATCGTTGAAGTCAGTGGGGTCTGTCGAACTGCCCCCGCTCCAGCGGAATGTATCAGCGCTGGCAACATGGATGGCAAGGGCCGACAAGCTTAACAGAACGAGAGGACGAGGGAACGAGCGACTGCGAGCGACTCGACGGGTAAGGAATTGGGATTTCATTGAAATGGTTTGTTGGGGACGCCGGGATCTACTCATCTTCGGAACGAATGCGCAAGGATTTTTGTAACTTTTTAGCGCGAGGCATTCTTTTTCTTGATGAATCAGCTTCATACAGAATCGCTTGGCTTGAGTCGAATTCACGTGATCCCCTCAGCGAGAGAGGGTTCTGGGTCATCTTGGCGAATTACTGATCTTCGAATCAGGTGGATTTCCGTCTCCTATCCTTGGCTCGGTTTTTTTTCGCTGCGACCGAAGGTTTAATTTTGCTCAGCAGAAGGGGAGCAATTGTTGTTGCGCACAGACCAGCGATTGCATTTCGGTCTCCGAGCCCCTCTCGTTCACCTCGTGATCTGGCCCAGGCAAGAACCAATTTTTTCTAAAAATTTTGGATCATTATTCAAAAATCTTTGAGAGTCAGGGGGACGGTGGTGAATTTGAGCATTTTGACGATGGGGTTGAGGCGCTGACGGGGGCTTGGTGTAACTCCGATTATCGTTGCCAAGGAGACTGCTTCAGGCAATGAACAGGGCGTTGGATGACTGATGCTTCGCCTCCCCTGCTCGCCCTGATCTTTGGTTGCACTTTGGGCTTAGGTCTTTTTTTGACCAAGACGATGATTCTGGTTGGGCCAAAGCTTGGACTGATGGACCAGCCGGATGGGCGCCGGGTGCATTTGACGCCCATTCCCCGGGCGGGCGGGATCGCCATCTGGCTTTCCTTTCTTGCATCAGCCTGGGGATTGTTTCTCTTCTTTCCTGAGGATTTTCAGAGCGCGCACAGACAATACCTTTCAGCCTTCAGCATTGCGAGTGCTCTTCTGATGGTGATCGGGGTGATCGACGACTGGCGGGGGATGCGGGCCTCGGTGAAATTGGGCGGGCAGATCTTGGCAGCGTGCCTCTTTTTTTGGCTCGAACCATCGCTTCATGACGGCATTCCGTATTTCGGAGACGCACCCACACTAGTGGCAGCGGTGGTATTCATCGTTTGGTGTGTCTCGCTGATCAATGCCTTCAACCTCATCGATGGGCTTGACGGGCTATGTTCCGGGTTGGTCTTGGTCGCTTTGTGCACCTTGGGAGCAATCGGACTTTTCCGGGGTTCGACAGCGGAGGCGGTGATGGTTTTCGTCATGATCGCTGCGATCTTGGGTTTCTACCGCTACAATCTCAATCCCGCGCAAATCTTCCTTGGTGATGCCGGGTCGATGACGCTCGGGTTTTTCCTAGCAACCTCGGCCACGCAGTTGGGCGGGAAATGGACGATTGCCGAAGCCATGATGCTGCCCTTGGCTATCGCCGGGGTGCCTCTCCTCGACGTCCTTTTGGCGGTCTGGCGAAGAAGCATCCGGAAGAAATTGAGTCGGGCACGTGGCGAGAAGGTGGCCAAAGGCATCTTTGCACCGGACCGGGATCACCTGCACCATCGCTATCTCGACCGTGGGATGAAGCATTCCCGCGTTGCCCTGCTCTTGCAGGCTTTTGCGTTGCTCCTGGCCACTCTCGCGCTTTTTCCGATCATTTTAGGGGGCCGAGGCCTGGTGGTGACGGTCACCGGCTTTTTCATCTTGGCCTTGATCGGATTGCAGCACTTTGCGCGGATCGAACTGGTCCAATCGGGCTCCATCGTGCATCTCGCGATCAAGAAACCGAAAGCTCGGCGCTTAACCCGTGTCACGCAGTATTTCTACGACGTGATCGCACTTACCTTGGCGGGCTGGATTGGGATGATTATGGAGACAAATTATGGTTTTCGGAACGAAACCGGGGTGTGGTCGCTAGAATTTCTCTTTCTTTTTGTGCTCACCGGGATCGTGGTGCTGAAGTTGCTACGGACCTACCGCCGAGTTTGGGGGCGGGCCACTCTTCGGGAGTTCTTTGTGGTAGCGGCCTCTCTCACCTTTGGCGGTCTGGTCACCTCGAGTCTCTGGTCCTTTTCCAATCAGGACGTGACTTGGTCAGACTTCCGTTGTGGTTTTGTGGCGTCGCAGTTCTCGATCTGGCTCATTCTCTTGCCAAGGGCCATACCAGAGGCCATTCGGGAGCTTGCTCTTGACAGCCGTCACCGCAGGTTCGCCGATACAGGCGAAAATCGTCAACAAGTCCTCGTCTACGGCGCGGGAACCTGCGGCAATCTTTTCATTGGGAACTTGAAAAGTTGCGAGCCGGGAGAATTCAGCCACCTGCGAGTGGTGGGTTTCATCGACGACAATCCGGTCTTGCGGCGGCGACTCCTGCAGGGATTCCGTATTTTTGGGGGGCTCGATTGCCTCGCGGAGTTGATCAAAAAGCACCCCATTGATGGCATCATCGTGGCGATCACCGAGGAAAACCCCGAGGTTCTCAAAAAAGTGAGCCGGGTAGCCACGAAACTCAACCTTCAGGTTTACGAATGGAAGGTGGACCCGTTGCCTCGTTCGATTTCTCGGGAAGG
>JALQTQ010000148.1 GCA_023263995.1 Akkermansiaceae bacterium
CGGGTCATCAATCTCGGAGTCAACAAGCTCGTGAAGGAATTCGCGGCCACTGATGACAAGATCCACTGGCTTGATCTCACCTCCACCTTCCTTGCGGACGATGGCATCCTGCCAAAGGAGGTCATGCCCGATTTCCTGCACCCGCAGGCCAAAGGATATCGTATGTGGGCCAGAGCGATGGAGCCAACCCTGCAGGAGCTTCTGAAATAACAACTCGCCGACGGCCTCAACCGGCCGCTCACCTGTCCCAAGGTGTTGGTGACCTCTCATCAGGGCTCTCCCGCCCACGAGGCCCTGAGCGAGATCGTCCGCATCAGCTGTCGAGCCTTTTCGTGCCAAGCCCACGGAGGACCGTTTTTAAAAGGAACCGAACTCACGGCCTGACCGAGAGTCAGCCACGAGCCACTTTTTTGTTGGACCACTGGTCCAGTCACCGTAGTGCACGTGCGATGTTATCTTCAGGATCGAGTCGGCTTTCGTTTGGAATTGGGCTGTTGGCCTTGATGAGTTTGGTTTCGAAATGGGCACTGGCAGAGGTGATCCCAAATCAGCTCAATCACACCTGGCCCGGCGAATTGGTGTCTTTTGAAGAAAAAGGCCGCAATCTCCCGACAGGCGATCTGACCCTCGAAGTGCAGGGCCGAGTTCGTCCGGTGCAGCGTTGGGATGGCAAACTCTGGAGTTATGTCACCATCGACGACAAGGACGCGAAAGGGGGCAAGCTGGAGATCAGCGAAGTGCCAGCGGATTTCCAGCCAGGTCGCGCCCAGCCGGGCATCACCGCCAAGCTCGAAGGAGACTTCTACCTCATCGACAACGGGACCTATCAATTCAAGCTACGCCACTACCGGGGCCGCCTGAAGAATCCGGTTGCCCTCGGAGAGTTTCCCCATTGGTGCGGAGGCATGCGGACCAAGGGACAAAAACACTGGGATGGCGAAGCTTACTTCGAAAGCAACGCAAGGGTCATCGGAGCCACCACCGAAATGGTCGCGAGCGGGCCCGTCTTCTTTGATTTCAAAATCACATACGAATTTGAAGGCGAAACCGAGGGAGAAGTCGAGGCGATGCCCCTCGCTCTCGGAAAACAGTCGCACCTCTTCGCTCCCAACATTCTGCCTGTCGAGATGGTCCCAAAACGCAGCCACCACTACGAATTCATCATCCGTTTCGTCATGGATGACATCTGGATCGATGTGAACGAGCGCTTCCATTTTCCGCGCGATAAAGACGCAAGTCCTTTCGGGATCAGCCATTATTATTTCGATTGGGGGAAGCAGGGATTGAAGGCCGATACCGTGAGTTGGGTGCGATGGTTCGAATACGATGCTTTTGGGGGCAACACCGACCAACGCTATGTTCCGGCAAGGCCCCGGCCGGCGCAGAAAGGCCGTCCCTTTGCCCTCCTGCGCCCACGATGGAATCAGGGTGGGGGCGGTGCGCAGGATTTTGTCCTCACCAGCGGCGGGACCCCGCCGGGTCGCAACAACGAAGCAGGGCCCGGATATCATCCGCAAAACCCGGCAGTCGGAGTGGTCGCAGCCTTTGCCAGTAAATGGGTCGGGCCCTACGTCAACTACATCCCGGTCTATGCCTTGGACGGCAGCCGCGGTCGGGCCCGCTTTCCCATGGTCGACGGGGAGCGATCGGGCAAACACTACGGACAACGGGCCTATGCCCTCTTGGTGGGCCCGCGCTCGCGCATGGAAAATCTCAACAGCGTGGTGCGACGCCACACCGACTGGACCCTGACAGCCCAAATCAATAAATACATTCTTGATTGGACAAGAGACCCCGCCAAAGCCGGCCCCAATATCCTCCTGACCCGTCGGCAATTGGCCAAGTTGCAGAAGGACTATCGTGATGCAAAGGAAACTGCCGTGAATCAAGTTCTCAAGCGCAAGGAGCTGGAATGGCAACCCTTGGTCGTCGAACGGCAGCAACGGGTGGACGGGTATGAAAAAAGAATTCTCGCCCTCGAAAAAGAAATGGGGGTCATGAAAGAAAAGGCCGCGAAGCGTGACGCTCCGAAGGACCTGAAGACCACTTCCAAAAAGCTCGAAGACGCGTATCGCCAAGAAAAAGACCGCCTGAAAAAAGACCCGCGCATTCGGGAAATCGACAAGAAACTCCGTGGCCTCGACTACGAACTGTTCTGCCTCATCACGACCGGGGAAGGACGTGAAAGGAAGATGCCTGATTCCGGCCTCTGGCGGGAACGGCGATACCAGGATGACTTCCTTAACCCAACCTCGAGTCCCACCCGACGCATTCCCGATTTTGCGCTCGCGGATCTCTTCGCCGGTGGCCAGCCACAGGGCGGTGCGAGCCAAGCCGCGATGGGATACATCGCCACCGACCTTGATGCCTGGCCCGGATACCATCATGGCTGGCAACCCGGAAATCCCAATTTTCACACCGACAAATACATGGCGGCAATCTACGTGGGAGGTGCCCTCCTCGACCACCCGCACTCGCAAGAATGGCTCGCTTTCGGCTTGCAAAACTTCAAGGAGGATCTTGCCAAAGTCCTATCCGAACCCGATGGGGTCGGAGCGGAGTGCCCCGGATACGCCGGGTATGCCATGAAGCTGCAAATGCAGGTCGCCCGCATCCTCATGAATACCGGGACCGGAAATCTCTTGGCCACCAACCCACTCGTCAAGGAGACGGGCGTCTGGCACCGCAAGCTCATCACGCCCTACGACCGTCGGATCCAACGACGGCACGAAGCCCCCATCGGCGATACCCATCGTTGGGACTCGGGCCTTTATCCCGAAGGCTTCGCCAAGCTCGCTTCCTTCTACACGGAAGGTGACCCCGACTTCGCAGCCGAAATGATGGGCACCTCCAAACTCCTCCTTGAAAGCAAGACCGGAACGGACGGCACCTCTCCCGAAATCGAGCTCAAGGATCTCTTGGTCGCGATCGATGAAACCATCATTCCGGCCGACCCGAAGAAGATGGACTGGTCTAGCGACAGTTTTGATGGCTTCGGCGCGGTGTTCCGGAATGGCTTCGGGACACCGGCCGAAAGCTTCCTCTCCTACAAAGCCGGCTCAGCTCGGGGTCACTATCATAACGATGAAAATTCCTTCCATTTCTACTCTGGCGGCACCCCGATCGCGCTCGATTACAATTGCTCTTACACCCCGCGAGGGGATCATGCCGCCCTCCACAACACCGTGACTTTCGGTCGCTCCGGCGAACTCAGGCACAATGGCGATGGAAGAAAGATCCTTTGTCAGGAAGAACTGACGACTCCTGCCGAGGTTCTCAATTTCAGTTCGTCCGGAGTGGCTGATGTCATCGTGAGCGAGCGAAGTGGTTCCCAATTGGTGATGCGTCCGGTCGATCCGGCAGATCACGAATTCGGTCGCGATTACCCGATTCGACGGGTCGATCTGGCCAAACACCGACGCACCTTGGTCTTCATCAAGAGCGATGATCGCCGAAAGATGCCGGATTATCTCGTCGTCCACGATGACTGTTCGGGAACCGAGGCAGCACAAGTCAACCTTCACCTTCTCGCCCGTGAGATCGAGAACCGGAACGGTCGGCTCCAAGTCAGGGGGCAGTTGGATCACGACATGATCGCAGCCTTTTCGGAGGGGAAGCCCAAAGTTCGCCGCTGGTTCTACCACGACGAATGGATGATTGGGCCGACAGAATACACCCTCAAAATAGGGGAGAGCCAACGTGAATGGACCGCTCGCCTCGAGACCCTTATGCATAAGAACGGAGTCGATCACCTGCCGCTCCCTGGTTGGAAGCCACGTTGGGGAGACCCCAAAAGCGAGGACAGCCAGCGTTGGCGAAAGCTGATCAACGACACCGACGGCCAGGCCCTGATCATTCCCCCCCACTGGACCGGAAGCTGGATGTACGGGGAATATCAAAAATGGATTTCTCTTGAGCGCGAGAGTGATGGCCCGGTCACCTGGGTTCTATTCCCCTACAAGCGGGGAAACGATCCCGCGATGATCGACGTCTCGCCCGGAAAAGTCCAGATTTCCATGGGTGGCGAAAGCGAAACCCTGATATTCCAGTTATCCGGGAGTCTCGTTCTTATCAGAAACGGAACAGAGACCCAGCTGATCAAGTAAACCTGCAGAGAAGCCCGACTTTTTTGCAACTGGCGGTCTCGATGCCAGATAGCTGCCCACCGTTGGCGGACAGGCCTCCCGAGCTGCGAGAGAGGCCCCAGATCTCCGCCTCTATCGCCTTGAACCGCAGGCAATCAAAAACAAGGTCCCGAAAGCTACCGTCACCCCTCACGGACGAACCTTGAGAGCGAAGCACTTTAGATGTCCACCGATGAACCGATGCCAAAAAGAACCTTGGCAGTTCTGGGCGGATAGGTATAACTCTTTCAGGTGCCAAATAACGCTCGTCGCAAGGAAGCCTGCTTAGACTAGGCTAAGCTCCTTACCCGAGCATTCAATGTGTGTCAAATCCCGCAAAGATATTTACAAATCAAAGATCCAGCCAATCTTGATCTCACTATTTTTCTTGATGGTAACCAATATATCAATCCTACTGATAAGGTCGAACGCTACTTAATTGATTGATTTGAGAGCGTTGTTATCAACTCAGTAGCTAAAATCATCATCTATGCAGTTAAAATCAAATTTTTATTTTTTCCTGAAACCTTTATCGACAGTGGCCGATTGGCTTTGCAGCGGAGTGGAACCCCTATTCCCGATCTGAAATAATCATTTGTTAAAAAAACCAGTTGCAATGCTTAGCAAAATTGAAAAGACATTTTTGCCCACGGAAGAAGAAGTAAAAGCCTATGAGAAAACAGGTTATCATATCACAGCGAAGATCTCACCAGACGAATTTTTTAAGTGGTCTACAAGGCCGGAATGGCATTTCTCCGAGGTAGACGTGATGCGGGTAGTTCTGAAGTTATTGGGCCAGTCAATACTTTACCCACAGATCAGACTGTATTGATGAACAACGGATCTGCTTCATTGCGGAAGAATGAAATCGGTGCTATTGTCACGCTGCCTTCTTCCCAGTTCTTTGGCCTAAGTAATCTGCAACGGAAAGGATGGATCTGAAATGTTATGTGAAAAACTGAGGAATGCTGTTTCGAAATTTGTTGAAGAGAAACATGATTACTTTATTCAATGGGTCTTTGATGAGCCAATTGTAGCCTCTACAGGGTATCGGAAGGAATTGGGAAAAGTCCAGAATCTTATGTTCCGGATGATCTCGGGCTTTGTCACCGAATATCTGGACAAGTTTCAGCATGTGATGCCTGTCACCGAGAAGGAGCTCAGGGTTATCGAGGCTTTTGACAAGAAGAAAATTTATCGACCTGGGACTTACCGTACTGATTTTGTTTTCGATAGTAACAGGCAGATTAAGCTGATTGAGATCACGTGCCGGTTTGCGCTGAACGCAATTTTTGAAAATGTCGTCTTTAATCAATACTCCATTGATTACGCCTGTAAAATAAACCTTCAAGACAATCGTGTTGAAGAGTATCTAGGGGCGATCGATTATCTCGCTGGCCTAATCGCGGATCACAAAAAGGTATGCATCTTGAAGGGTTCAGATCTAAAAAACTCGTCGAGAATCTTTAAAGGGATCTTTGAAGATGCTGGTCTTCAGGTGATCGAGGTGGAATGGCGAGATTGCCATAAATGTCATGGACTTTTAAGTGATTCTTTTGTGGTGAGCGAGCTGACCCTTGAGGAAATCACAAACCTTGATGACAGCACCTTGTCGGTTCTAGCCAATTGCAGTTTGGTGAATGATTTTCGAACAGCTTTGCTCATCCATGATAAGCGATTCTTTTCTGTTCTTTTCGATGATGGCGTGCTGGGTGAATATCTATCGAAGGAAGAGGTCATGTTTTTCAAGTCGTATCTTATCCCCACTTACAGCTATGGACAGAACTCAAAGGCATGGGACCAGGCCAGGGGCTGCAAAGATGGATGGATTCTGAAACACAGGGCTCTTGGTAAAAGCAAGAGTATCTATGCCGGCCCAGTAACAGATGAAAGGAAATGGTCTCATTTATTTGATTCGCATGAAGTAAAGGATTTTATCCTTCAGCAATGGGTATCGCAAGACCGGGTTTCCGGTCACGTGGGTGGTGTAGTTTACGACGATTTTATCACAGGGACATTGATGTTTTTCGATGAACATTATTTTGGTCTTGGTCCTTTCAGAACTTCTTCGCACCCAGTGACCAACGTCACCGACGACAGGAAGGCTTTCCCTCTGGTTTTGGAAGACCCGGACCAATTAGATCAGAACAAATATTTATTGAGGCTTGTCCGATCGTCGTGAAGTAAGTGAAAGAAAGATGCTTCTGGAATAGACCCAGCGTGGTTCCGGTTTCGTCGGGGTCAGAGCGGTCCGGGTGAAATTGGATTAGTTTTCGTCTGGTGATGAAGCGGTGTGGAGGTCGGTCACCGCCTGAAGGTATTCCCGGACGCGGGTGTCATTGGAATGGGTGACGAGGTAGCTTTTGATCTCCTTGATTGCCTCTGGGTAGCGTTGGAGCTTTACGAGAAGCTGGGCTTTTTCGAGCTGCGCGCGCGGGGTGAAGGGTCCTTGGGCGTGGATGGCTTGATCGAAGACGATGAGGGCTTGGAAAGGTTCCTCGGCGATGAGGTGTTGACGGGCGCGCAGGAAGAGGGAGTGGGAATCGAGCGGGTCTTTTGCAATGAGGGCATCGAGGATTTCGAGGCCTGCGGGAGCGCCTGGTTGGGAGGCCAGGAGGATGCGCGCCTTGAGCCGTTGATAGATGGTCAGACCGCCCGGAGTGAGGTCATCTTGGCGGATGAGCTTGTGGAGTTCGAGAGCGAGCGGGTTGAGTCCACGTTCGAGACAGAACTGGATGGCATTGAGGGCGCGATCGGGTTGTTTGAAGTCTTCCTTGGTGAGGACGCGCTTCAGGGTAGCGGCTCCGACTTCGAGGTTGTCTTGCCCGACGAGGAGGGTGCCGAGGAGGAGTTCGAAGGGAGCCGCGAGGGCATCTTGACGGCGGAGGGATTCGAGGAGGGCGACGGATTGGGTGGTTTCCCCTCGGTCGTTATGAAGGAGAGCCACCTGCAGCATGAGGTTTTTGTTTTCGGGGTCCTCTTTGAGTGCCTTTTGGTAGAGGGTGAAGGCCTCGTCCGAGCGTTCGAGATTTTGCAGGGCCTGAGCGATTCCGAGGGACCAATCGCGTGATTCGGGCTGGGTAATGAGGGCTTCGCGGAAGGAGCGCAGAGCCGGTTCGTATTGTTCCTTCTCGAGGAAACAATGCCCGAGGAGTCCGTGGACCGTGCCGTTGTTGGCGCCGAGTCGGACCGCTTCGAGGAGGTGGTCACGGGCCTTTTCGAGGTCCTCTTTTTTGAAGTGGGCGAAGCCCAGGTTTTGGTGGGCGCGTAGGAAGGAAGGGAAGGTGGCGAGGGCCTTTTTGTAGTAGGTGATGGCTTCGTCGAGTTCATCTTCCTCGGTGAGGACGTTGGCGAGGTTGAATTGGATGGCAGCCGAAGAATTGAGGAGTTCGCTGGTCTGGAGTGTCTTGATGGTCTCGTTACGCTGCCCTTTGGCCATCAGGTCCTGTATTTTCACGAGGAGACCGCGTTCCTCCGAAGTCAGGACTGGTTCAATGTTGGCGTTGATGCGGTAGGAGCCGTTGAATTCCTTGAGGAACACTTCGCTTTTCCAGTATTCGGTCGAGAGAGGGAGTCGTTCGGCCTGCGCGCTGGCGGCGAGGAGTGCCGGGAGGGTGAGGGTGAGGAGGAAGCGAATCATGGTTTTTTGAGGACATAGGTCTTGGAGAAGCGGGCTTTTACCTTTTGGCCGTTTTTGCGTGGTGCGGTGAAGCGGCTTCCGCGGGCCACCTGAGTGGCAGCCAAGGAAAGGGCGGGGTCGGTGGTGGACAGCACGCGGATGACGCTGACCCGTCCATTTTCATCGATTTCGATTTCGAGGCGGACACTTCCTCGGGTGCCACGGGCGCGGGAGGGCCAGCGAAATTGTCCGGTGCGGATCGCGGTGGGGAGGCTGTCGAGTTCACTGGGGGCGTAATGAGCCTTGCGGATAGGGGGGCGAACCACCTCTGGGGGCGCTGGTTGGCTGGTCTGTGGGGTG
>JALQTQ010000149.1:0-3852 GCA_023263995.1 Akkermansiaceae bacterium
TCGCCAGAACGAGACACCCCCAAGCTGCTTCCCGGAGGCTGAACCACCGTCAAGCTGACCCCTTGCCCCCCAGCCGAGGAAAGAGCGACGACAGGTTCCAACGCGGTGATTGTCGGCAACCCTTGACCGAACTCGTCAAAAGCTTCTGCTTCCGCTCCCACCCGTCGGATCTCAATCGATTCGATGACCACCGGGGTCACCGGGCTGGACCCATTCACCGGGGTGTTGTTGATCGCCTCGATGATATCAGTTCCGTCGACCACCTTCCCAAAAACAGTGTGGATCCCATCGAGCCAAGGCGTCGGGACAACGGTGGTGAAAAACTGTGAACCATTCGTGTTGGGACCCGAGTTGGCAGCTGAAAGGAGGTAGGGTTCATCGTGGAGGAGGCCATTATTGACTTCATCCGGAAAATTGTATCCCGGCCCATCGGTGCCGGTGCCATTCTGCGATCCCGCCTGATTCATGAATCCATCAATGACCCGATGAAAAATGATCCCTTCGTAGTAGGGCGTATCCGTGCGCACTTCCCCGGTGCCCGAATCCACCCAAGCTCTTGTTCCTTCCGCAAGCGTCACGAAATTGGCGACCGCCTTCGGAGCCTCCTCGTGATAGAGCTCGACGGAAAAATCACCAAGGGTAGTCGAGACCTCGGCAAAAATTTGGGCCGAAGCCGGGAGAGCCGGAACAAAAAGAAAAAGCAACAACCTCATCTCGGGGGCAGCTTGAACAAGGGCCCGGGAAATTCAAATTCCCTTTTTCGCGGCGATCATTAGGGTCACCACGTGTCGACTCCCCACAAGTTTGTCCTCTTTGATCTCGATCAAACGATCATTCCCTGGGACACCCAACTCGTCTTCCGGTCTTTTGTTCTGCAGCGGGAACCGACCCGTCGTCTTCTGACTCTCATCTTCCTCGCTTTTCTCCCCTTGACCAAACTCCTCGGGACCGGCGGGATGAAGCGGGTTTTCCATTCTTACCTCTGGGGGATGTCCCGCGAGGCCCTGCAAAGGCACGTGGAAGGGTTCCTGAAAGAATGGCTTCCCAGCCTGATCTACCCGGAAATCGCGGCCCGTATCGAGAACTATCGGAATCAGGGCCACCACCTCGTTTTGTCCTCGGCCAGCCCCGAGCTTTGGGTTGCGGGCATTGGATCTTCCCTCGGATTCCACACCAGCACCGGAACCCGCTTCGCATGGCCCGCCCGCATTCCCCTTTTTCCCGAGCTGATCGGGCAAAACCACAAGGGCGTGGAGAAGGTGCGACGCCTTTCCTCCCTCGGGATCCACTCCGCACAAGCTGGCTTCACCGACTCCCGGGCTGATCTTCCCCTCCTCGCTCTTTGTGAGGAAAAATTCCTCGTGAACCCCCTCTCCCCGTTTCGTAAGACGGGAGAAGAGAAGAAATGGACGATCCTGACTCCGGAACGCCCTTGGAAAAATCGCCTCGCTTTTGGAATCGGGTGCCTTCGCCAATTGTTCGGATTCTGGACGCCATGATCCACTGTCTCCATGGGGCAGTGGGAAGTTTTCGTGATTGGCTTCCCCTGCAAGCATCTCTTCCCATCCCGGTGCGGGCCCTCGACCTTTGGCGGCTTTTGGATGGCGAACCCCCAGACCTCGCCCAGGCCGGACGCGTCATCGCAGAGAGCGCAAGCCAAGGCGACCTTCTCCTCGGATACTCCCTCGGTGGTCGCCTCGCTCTCCATGCTCTCCTCGCCGCCCCCGAAAAGTGGCAGGCCGCCGTGATCGTGAGCGCCCACCCTGGTCTGACCAAAGGACACGAGGAGCGTCTGGCCGCTGACCAAAAATGGGGCGAACTGGCCCAACAAGATTGGGTCGGTTTCCTCGAAAAATGGAATGCCCAAGCCATCCTGAGCAGCTCTGTGGTCGGAATGACTCAGGCCACACGGGATGATCAGGAGGAGGTCGCCCGCAGCTTCGCCTACTGGTCCCTGGGCCGCCAACAGGACCTGCGCCCACAACTCCCATTGGTGACTTGCCCGGTGCTCTGGCTCACCGGCGAAAAGGACCAGAAATTCAGCGCTCTCGCCGTCGAAGCAGTCGACCGCCTTCCCTTGGCACACCATCAGGTTCTGCCCGGTTGCGGCCACCGCCTGCCTTGGGAAGCTCCGGTACCCTTCCTTGACGCAGTGGAAACATTCCTCAGCTCAATCCGTATCTCACAGCCCACCTCATGATGAAACGGCTTTTCCCACTCCTCCTCACCACTCCCCTTCTCGCCGAAGATCCAAAGCCATCGGTCGACTTGCTTGCCAAACTCGACCTGCCCGGAGTGAAGATCAACCTAGAGAGGAAGTCGGTCGATGTCACCGCAGCCGTTTCCCTCCGTGAAGGCTCGCTTGAATTCATCGCCTGTCTTGCCAATTCCAAAGAGCACGAATCGATCGTGGTGGTGAAAGCCAGGCCGAGCCATATCCACACCGCCCTCCTCCTGTTGCGAGCCAAGCCTGGACACCCCGCCATCCGCAAGATGGTGGGCGACGAAGACAACCCGCGCTGGATCGACATCCCGCCCCAGGGGAGCCCCATCACCGTTTCCTTCGTTGTTCCGAGCGAGGACGGGAAACCGATCGATCGTCCCATTTCCGACTTCGTGGCCCGCATCGATTACGACTCCGATCCGGGAGCACCCGAAATCGAAGACTCTGGCGAGCGCCTCCAGCATTTTGTCTTCGCCGGGTCTCGCCTTTACGGAAAGGATGGGGAGCCCAAAACTTACCTCGCCGACACCAGCGGCAGCGTGATCAGCCTCTCGACCTTTGGGGACGAACTCCTCTGTCTTCCGGAAGTCTACGCCAACGAAAACCAAGCCCTGCAGTGGGAAGTCAATCCCAAGCACCTCCCCGAGATCGGCACCGAAATCACCCTCCGCCTCACTCCGACTCCCTTAAAGGAAGAGGGAAGGACAGAGCCGCCATCGCCCGGCACAAATGATTAGAATTGATAGTTCAAATAAAAGTTGAACTGTCCACCATTGTCCGATTCGTCATCCGGCGTCTGCATGGGAATGGCGTAGTCGACCGCCAGCGGTCCCATCGGAAGGTCGAGGCGCAACCCTAAACCGACGTCGGTCGCGAGTGCCCCGGTGTCGAAGTCCCAGGAATCTTCATTGACCAAACCAAGATCGTAAAAAACCGCTCCCCGCACCTTATCGACGATGGGATAGGTCAGCTCGAGAGAGGCAAAGAAGCTGGTAGCCCCACCGAGCACCTCGTTGGTGGCATTTGGCCCCTCGGTGTCCCGAGGACCCAGATCACGAAACTCGAAACCACGGACATCGCGCGCACCCCCGAGAAACTGACGTTCGAAAATCGGCACCCGGTCATTGTCCCCATGGGTATCCACCACCACCATCGAGCTCCGCGCGGTGAGGATGGTGTCGAAGGGCAGGTTCCAGTGCTTGGTCCCAGCCAGCGAAACGGTGAAGGTATCGACATCCCCTCCCAGAAAGCCGCCGGCGTAGGTCAATCCGACATCGACCTTGTGACCACGACGCGGTAGCTTGTTGCTGTCCCGACTGTCGTAAACGTAATTCAACGCGAAGGCACTGCGAAGGAAATCACCTTCCTCGTCCTTGAAGCTCTGCGAGCTGTCGTCCTCAGCGTCCACCTCGATGTTCTCGATCCGGTATTCTCCTTTCACATAGGCCTTCCGTCCCACCGGCTTGCGCAGGAAGACCGACGCCCCAACGTTGGTTTGATCATATTCAGGACTCAGGAAAAGAAGGTCTCGGTAATACAACTCGGTGCCCAAAGAAAGTTTCTGCCCAAGGAACCAAGGCTCGACCAGAGACATGCGGAAATCGGTTCGCTGAGCCCCCGCCCGCAGG
>JALQTQ010000149.1:3862-8097 GCA_023263995.1 Akkermansiaceae bacterium
CACCACGTTATCGATCGAACTGAAACCGAGACCGAAGTTGACTGACCCCGTCCGCTTCTCGCGCACCAAGATGTTGACGTCGCGGAATCCCGACCGCGAGCTGTTCGCACTCGTGATCTGGACATCGTCGAAGTAATTCAGGTTCTGGAGACGACGGCGTGTTGTTTCGAGATCGACCGAGTTGAAGTTCTCGCCTGGCCGCATCGGAACCTCTCGGCGAATCACGCGGTCTTGGCTCTTGGTGTTGCCCTGAATATTCACCCGCCCGACCTTTTTGCGACCGCCCGGGGTGATGCGGTAGAAGATATTCACTTTCGATCCTTCCACCTCCCGCACATCGGAGATAATCGCCACGTCGGCATAGCCCCGTGACCCGTAGTAGCTTCGAATCATGCGGATGTCATCCCGAACCTTCTTGGAGGAGTAGGGCATCCCACCGACCAGGCTCAAGGCCGGCATCAGTTCCTCGCGCTTGAAAACCTTGATCTCAGGAAAGCTGATGGAATTCACGAGGTAGCGGGGCCCCTCCTCGACCGGGATGACCAGATCGACGGCCTCTCCTTCCGAGGCCGGCACGCGCTTCGGCGAACCCACCCGGGCCCGCCAGTATCCGCGGCTCTGGTAAAAGTCCCGGACCTGTTCAATGTCCTCGTCGAGGACAAGATCATTGATGCGTCCCGACTTGGTGAAAAAGGAAAACCAACCCTTTTCCTTGGTGCTCATCTCCTTGCGAAGATCTGCGTCCTGAAAGGCGTTGTTCCCCTCAAAGCGAATCTTGCGGACTTCGCTCTTCTGGCCCTCGTCGATCAAAAAGACCAAATCCGCATAACCCTCCCGCCCAGCAGCCTGCAGGCGATGCTCAATCACGACGTTGGGGTAGCCATAGCCTTCGTAGTATTTCACAAGATTACGACGAGCCTGGATTATTTCGGCATCACTGAGAATTTGCCCGACCGACACTTTGGTTTCGGCCGCCAGCTTCTCGTCCGAAAACTTGGTATTGCCGTCGAATCCCAAGCCCCGGATGAGAGGGCGGGTCACCACTTCGGCGATCACCTTGACTCCACCCTCGCTGTCTTCGGCAAAAAACTGCACGTCGTCAACCAACCCGCTGGCATAGAGCGTCTTGATGTCCTCATCGAGAACCGTCTGCGAGTAAGGTCTTCCGGGGCGGACCGCCATGTGGGTCCGCAACTTTGCCTCGTTGACGGTCTTGGCTCCACGGTAGCGGACTTCCACCGCCGTGATCTTTCGATTGTCGAAGTCCGGGATCTCACTGAGAAAATCCTGAGCAGACACCGTCAGGGGAAGCAAGGGAGTCGAAGCCGTTACACAGCCAAGAAAAAAGGAGGCAAATGCCTTTCCGGGTAAGATGAGATATCGCATGGGTCAAAGAAATCAAAGGCCAGCGCCGCCTGAGATTAGGCCGGTCCCGCCCATCGCCGTCAAGACCAATGACCGCGTGACAGACCATCAAAAGCTCTTGCCATCGTTTTGCGAAATCAGCTTCCATCCCCTTGACCTCTCCCCACTTCCTCCCTAGCGTCCCACCCCCGTTGACTAACAACGTTGACCACAACATGAACAGCCGCTTGGAGAAAAAAGAAAACTGCCTCGCCACCCTCAGCGTCGAGGTCCCCCCCGAAAAAGTGACCGAAGAGCGCAACAAGGTGCTCAAAGCTTTCGTCACCCAAGCCCGAATCCCCGGCTTCCGACCCGGCAAGGCTCCCCTTTCAGTGATCGAAAAAACCCACGGCGAGGACATCGCTCGCGAGCTCGAAACCCGCCTCATCCAGGACAGCTTCCAGAACGCCCTGCAAGAAAACAAGGAGGTCACCGTGCTCAACGTCAAAGCACCCGAGAAGGTGGTTCACCAGCCAGATGGGTCTTTCACCTTTGAGGCCACTCTCATCGTTTCCCCGGAATTCGACCTCCCCGACTACAAAGGACTCGAAATCGAAATCCCCAAGGCCGAAGTGACCGATGAAATGGTCGTGGAAAACCTCGAAGACCTTCGTCGACGCTTTGCCGAATATGAGGATATCGAAGGCCGTGCCGCGGAGCAAGGGGACCTCGCCGTCATCGACTACACCGCCACCATCGATGGGAAAGCACTCGATGAAATCGGGGGCGAACGCGCGAAACCCCTGGCCGCCAATGAGGGCTACTGGATCAAAATCGAGGAGGAAGCCTTCTTCCCCGGCTTCACCGATGCCCTCGTCGGATGTAAGCCGAACGATGAAAAAGAGATCACCGTCAACCTGCCTGATGATTTCCCCATCGAATCCATCCGGGGAATGGAAGCAGTTTTTGCCGTCACGGTGACCGGACTGAAAAGCGAGAACCTTCCGGACCTCGACGACGACTTCGCCAACCAACTCCAAGCAGGCAAGTCACTGGACGATGTCAAGGCCCTGATCAAGGATGACCTTGAGATGCGCATGAAGCGCCAGCTTGAAGAAACCAAGATCAATGCGGTCCTCGCCAAGCTCGGAGAGTCGGTCGACTTCGATGTTCCCGAGGAATATCTCCAGTCCGAGACTCAAGGCCGGGCCGACGCCATGGTCCGCGAGGGGATGCAGCGAGGGATGACCGAGGACCAGGTCACCGAGAATCAAGAGGCCCTCTTCGCCGAAGCCCAAGTGAAGGCCAAGACGAGCCTCAAGACCAACTTCATCCTCACCGCGATCGCCGAAGCCGAGAAAATCAAGGTGGAAAACAGTGAACTCCTCCAACGCGTCACCTTGATGGCCAAGCAGGCCAAAAAACCGGTCAAAGGATTCATGAAAGAGATCAAAAAAAATGGACAGCTCGGAAACATCCGGCAAAACATGCTTTTTAGTAAGGCCATTGACTTTCTCCTCGACCACGCGACCGTGACCGAAGTTGAACCCGAAAACGACAACGACTAAGTCATGACACCCACTTCCCAGTCCGGAACTTCCACGCCCCAAAACAACTACTACATCCCCACCGTCATCGAGTCCGACGGCCGGGGCGAACGTGCTTTCGATATTTACTCTCGACTCCTCAAGGACCGCATCATTTTCATCGGGACAGGAATCGACGACGGGGTGGCCAACTCGGTCATCGCCCAGATGCTCTTCCTTCAGATGCAGGATCCCAAAAAGGACATTCACATCTACATCAATTCGCCGGGGGGATCAGTCACGGCGGGGCTCGCGATCTACGACACCATGCAGTTCCTGACCTGTGATGTGAACACCTACTGCATCGGGATCTGCGCCTCAATGGGCTCAGTCCTCCTCACCGCCGGCACCAAAGGCAAGCGATTCTGCCTCCCCAACTCCCACGTCATGATCCACCAGGTCAGCGGGGGAGCCCAGGGCACCGCAGCCGATGTGGAGCGGACAGTGGAGTTCATGTACAGCCTCAAGCGACGCCTCAACGACATCCTCGCCCACCACACCGGCAAGACCGCCAAGCAGGTAGAAAAGGATGCCGACCGCGACAACTACATGTCGGCCGAGGAGTCGGTCGCCTACGGCCTCGTTGACAAGGTGCTTGAGAACAAGAAGGAGCTTCCCGACGCCAAGGAAAGCTAGGCCCGGCTGCCCGACCTTTTTCGATCTTCGAAGCGACGGCAGAGCAGCCGTCGCTTTTTTCGTGGATTGCCGGATTGCTCCCGGCGAATTACCGTGGCACCCGTGACTTGGAAAAAACGACTGGTGGGAATATGGTCCTGGAAGCGGCCACTCTACTCACTGGCCTTCATCTACTTCACGCTAGCCTTGGTGGCTTGGCTTTTGGCCGATCACTTCATCTTTCAACCACCCGGCACCCCTTACCCCGATGACCGAAATGGCTTCTCGCAATTAGGGGAAGGCGAGGAGGCCATCGCCATCTTTCATCTTCCCGCGATCCCCAACATGCCCACCCTACTCTGGTCGCATGGCAATGCCCAGAATCTGACATCGCTCCAGCCCGCTTTGGAATACTTCCACGCCCTCGGCTTCGGGGTCATATCCTACGACTATCCCGGATATGGGGAAAGCGCAGGATCACCCGATGAAGAAGGGTGCTACCGTGCCATCGAAGCCACCTACCAACACCTCACCGGACCGCTTGACGTGCCCCCGTCCGATCTCGTCCTCGTGGGACAATCGGTCGGGACCGGTCCGGCGTGCTGGCTTGCTGCGCGACACGATCACGCTGCCCTCGTTCTCATTTCCCCCTTCATGAGCGCCTTCCGTTCGGTCACCCGTATCCCCCTC
>JALQTQ010000014.1 GCA_023263995.1 Akkermansiaceae bacterium
CTTTGCAAATCGCCACTGAACTTTACCGCTTGCTTTTTGAGCTTTTCTGAATCTTGAACGCCCTCGGCCTCTCGTTGCCACTGCCGCAATTTATTTTGGATCACCGCGCTTTGGGGCATGGTCTCGTAAATAAACTCAGTAAGCTCAAGAATGTAGCGATACTCCGGAGTCACCATGTCGATCTTGGCGCGCAAGTCCTGTAAAGATTCCACGACGAATGATTGTGCATCGAGCGCCTCCTCAAGATCCTCCTCTTCCAAGCCGACCGCGGCCGATCCCATGTCTTCTTTTGCGAAGAGCATCACCGTCCCTGATTCGCTTTTGTGGGCCAGGGGGTCGAGGGAAGCCAGCACGGCATCCACGGCATGAATCAGGTTTTTCTGGGGGATGATGAGGCCCGGGTAGCTCTCTGCTTTCGCTTTCCGGGTAATCTCGGTCAGCCGAACTTGTTCATCCTCGATCTCGGCCAAAAGCGGACTTGGGGCGAGAGCGCTTCCCGTGATTCCGAGCACCCCGGCAAAGGAAGATCGCGCTGCGGTCAGTCCCTCAATCAGGCCGCGGGCCTCCTCAATCGCGTCGAGCGCCTGTTCCTGAAATTCGATCGCATCTTCAGGCATGTTGTCCTTAAGCAAAGGCGTGGCAGCCTCCACCTTCTTCGCGATTCGGGTGAGGCTTTCGAGCAGCGGCAGGTATTCGTCGTTTTGCGATCCTTGCGATTCCTTCCAGAGAATGATGGTTTGGCGGAACCCCTCAACATCTTTGGACAATGCCTGATTCAAGGTCCCGAGGGCGGTGGTATTGCCTTCATCATCAGCGGCATCCTCCACCTGTTCGAGTAGCGCCAGCAGACGCTCCTCAAGCATGAAGAGCTGCGTCAAGTGTTTCCCGAAACTGTTGACCGAAGCCTTGATCTCGTCTTTTCGAGTCATGGCCTTCATGCGCTGATCGGTGATCTCACCAAGTTCCCCGAAGGTGGTTTCAGCCCTTTGTTGATGACCGAAGGCGGCCTCTCGATTCCCCGCTTCGATTTGAGCTAATGCCTCCGCCATTGCGTCTTCAGCGGAGATTAGCAAACGGTCAATTGGAGGTTGGGTCGGCGCGCTTGTTTCGAAAAGCTTGGGACGACCAGCCGGAATTTCAGGCATCAACAACAACTGAACTTGCCGACGCAGGCCAGATTGGACTTTGGCGATTCTTGATTTCTGCTCGGCAAATTCTTTTTCCGACAGCGTCGCACTTTCTTCTCTTAACAGCTTAAGCCCGGCTGCCTGCGTGGAGAAGATGTCCCGGGCAATCGTGAGCGCTTCGTACTCGGCACCGCGTCGAAGCCGGAACTCAGCACGTAGTAGGGAAGCAATCACCGAAGCTTGCAGCTGGGCCGCTTTCTCGGAATCCCCTTGGCTCAAGAGCGCGGCTGCTTCGCGCATTTTGACATCGGTCCCCGCCCGCAGCAGCTCTCCGACAAGACGGGACAAATGAAAGGCAATCAAGGCATCGACACTGGAGCTCTCTTTATTGCGCGGGGTGGCCGTCAACAGACGAGCAGTCTCTTGGGCAAGATTGATTTGTGCTTTCTCCAAATCAGGATCATCACCGGTGATTGTTCGTTGTCGGAGGGCCGCTTGAGTCTGGGCCGTGGCGTGAAGTTCGCGCGCCATGACATCGGAGGCTTCCGCAAACCCAATCTGTAGCACCACAAGACCAAGCTCGCGTGCCGAGCTGTTCACCATTTCAATGGCGGCGGCCGGGCTCTTCGGTGTGCCACGGTCCACTGCGGCAAGCTCGCGTAGCAGGGAGGCTGCCCGCCCCAAATGCTCGTCGCCGATCCTGGTCAATTCGGCTCCAAGTTTGACCAATCCCGCGCTCTCGGCTTCTTCGGAGACTTTGTTCGCAACAAGATCGTCGACCAAGGCATCGATCCGAGCATGAATCACGTCGAGGCGTTCCCGCATCAAGTCCTGCCGCACCGCTTCCACTTGGCAGCTCTGCACAAAAACGTCGGTCGATGGATCGAGATTGCTGATTGCAGCATGTGCCCCGCGTTCCTCCCGATAAATCGAGCGTATTTGATTCAGCAGCCGGCGTTTCTGTTTTTCAATTTGGGCGAGGTAGTCTTCTTTGGATAAAAATTGCACTCGACGGGCGTTCGAGCGGACCCGGTGCGGACCCTCAGGTCCGGGATAGCGGTCGGCCAACTCGATGGCAAAGGAAAGGGTGTCCCCGACCATGAGCTCGGGGAGGGCTTTTCGATAATCCCAATCGATCTTCTGCTCTCCGCCCGCGGCATCTTCGGGCGCGGGCAGGGAAACCCTCTGCTCCCCTGTCTTGTTGACCCGGTAAATGAGGGCAGCCTCTCCGATGCCATGATCGTCGCGACCGCGGAAGGCCAACTCGATTCCCCGCTCCAAAGTCGCAAACAAATTTCCTGCGGGCGTAGTCAGGTCGACGCCCGGTGCCCGGTCAGGTGCAACCTGCAAGTAATGCCGTGGACTGGAGAACTTGAATCCATGCTCCTGATCGACCCAGCCAAAGCTGTAAGCCCGCGATTCCGCACCGACATCTTGCATCGTCACCGCACGACCGTCCTGCCCGATCTTCAACGGCAGTACTTTCCCTTCGGCTGGCCGAAACTCAGCTTCCCTCACCGGGCGGTCAAGCGTTAGATTCCAGATGATCTTCGTGCCCTCTGGCACCGTGAGGGTCAGGGCTTCGACGGTCTCGGGAGGACGTTTGGTATAATCCGGGAATTCGAGAGTGACTTCGGCTCGCTCGATCCGGGGTGCCGAGATGACCTTCACGCGGTGCCAATCGCTTTGAGTGTCGCCAGCGGCAATTTGGTATTCGAAGCTGCGGAACACCGTCTTGGCCTCGTATTCACAAACTCCGTCAACAATCGCCAGTTTGCGTTCCCTCGGCTTACCCTCACCGGTCCGCAGGATGATCTGAGCGCTCTCCGGGACCTCACCCGAAATCCTCGCCGCAAGCCGAATGCCCCGGCCTTCCTTCACGATTCGGTCCCCCTCATTCATTTCGATCCGGGTGCGCGTGGGATAGTCAATGGCGACCCAAGGGGTGAAAATACGACCCAAACCGGCTGCCAATAACGGCCCGTTGTAGATTCCCAATCCGCCCGTGATCAGCACCGGGACGAGAGCGAGAAGGGCCAAGCGTCGGAATCCTTCAAAGGAAACAACGTCCTCTGACCGGATCGGCCCGGCAGCCTCCTCGGCCAGATGGCAGGTTTTTTCGCGCAGGGCTTTGGAACCGCCCGAGGTCGACCCGGAATCTCCGAACTGCACCGCCGTCACCAGCAGGCTCTTCATGGCACCATGTTTCTTCTCCACCTGGAGGGCTGTACGGGAAGAGTCGTATTTGTGGAGATTTCGCCAACCAGCCTTCCAAGCTTTGACGGTTGCCACGATCATCAGCGCCATCAAAATCACAATCCGCGCTCCCGCCGGGAGATGAAGCGACCAGTCGACCGCCATACCAACAAGAAACAACAGCAAGACCCAACGGAAAAGGGCCAGGGAGCCCGCCGTGCGGTGGACCTTTTGATCGCGACGCCACACCTCCCTGAGACGAGCATCGAGAGTTTTTCTTTGGCTAGGTTCACTCATGGGAGGTCGTATTTTCTGCGCACAATCCACTCAAATCCTAACAGGCCCGCCAGGAACCACGCGACCAGGGAGTTGTCCCAGAGAGGTCGGTCGGTTCGGATTGTTGTGGTGTGAGGATTACGGTTCAACAAGGCGGGCAGCTTTTGAAGATCAAGAACACTGAGACATTCCCCACCGGACAAATCGGCAATCCTCCGTAGGTGCTCGATCTGCATGTCGGTGTTCGCCAATTCCGGCTTGAGATCAGCGACCTGGAATTCCGTTGTGTTTGAAAGCACACGATCAGCAGCATTCGCCTCCACACGATAACCACCCGCTTTCGGCGGAGAGAAGTAGCCTTCATAAAGACCTGAATTCGAAGCGTCAGGACGAAGCGTGACCCGTTGGGGTTCGCCCGCTGGATCCGTGTCGAGCGCACTGATCTCGACCTCGAAACCTGGCAGCGAGAGTGGTTCATAATCGTCGTCGAGAAGGTGGGCATAGAGCATGACCTGGCTATCGACCGGATACGTGACGCGATCTGTCTCAAGGCGAATTTGCTTATGCTCGCCCATGAGCCGCGAGAGGGTGAGGAACTGGATGCATTGCGACCAGACTCGCCAGTGGTATTTGTCGCCCGTTTTGAAACGTAGCAACCAGAGACGGTCGCTTGCCATCATCATGCATTTGCCGGTTCCGTATCGTTGCCATGAAACGAGCGGGTAGCGCTCAGCTCGGGATAGACTGTCGGAAAGTTCCGCCAATACCGTTGCCCCCGGGCGCGGTGCGAGCAGGGGAGGAATACGGTCGAGCGGCGCGACCCGGCTCCAAACGAGATCGTTCTCGTCCTGATCGTTTTCCAAGGTCATCACAAGGCTACTGCGCCCCTCCGGAGTGAGCACTGGATAGACACTGTCATCGATGTCCTCCCATCCTGCCTCCGCGTCAAACTCGACCGGCAGCATCCGCTCCACCGGCGTTCCAGCATAGCTGGTTGGCGCAAAGCGCGAACCACAGAGCATGAGCAAGGACCCTCCGCGCTCTTTAATCAGTTCCTCAAGTCGCAAGAAGGCGTCCGCGGAGAAAAACGACGAGTCAACGTCGCCAAGAATCACGAGATCGTAAGAGAAAGCCTCCTCGCGGCCCTCAGGGAATTCTGCAATGTATTCGGACGAATTTTGTGCCAGTTCGGGTTGGGCCCGGGTGGCAATGAAAGTGGCGTTGATGCGCGGGTCGCGTTTCAACATAGCTCGCAGGTAACGGAATTCCCAGCGGGCACTTCCCTCGATGCAGAGCACGTTGATTTTCTCGTTCACGACCCGGACGCTGCGCGCCACCCGGTTGTTGGCAGCTGTCGCCTCATCGGCGAAGGGTTCGATCGCGACCTCAATGCGCACCGCTCCCTTTTCGGCGACATCTACGATGAAGAAGATCTCCTCAAATTGCACTCCACCAGCAAGTGAGACTCTTTGACGAACGACTTCCCGCCCATTGAGATTGACCGTCAGATCAGCGAGACGTTTCTCGTATCCCTTCGACTGGAGCTGAACCCGAACGGGAACCTTGTCCCCGGAGAAGGCCACATCCTGCATGATGATGTTGCGGATTGAAACGTCGTCCGGATCGGCGATTCCCACTGGCACGGTGAAAACGGGAATCCCGCGGCTGCCCAGATCTCGCAGGGATGCCTCAACGCGCCGCGACGAGGTATCCAGTCCATCTGAGACCAAGACGATACCAGCAAGCGGTCCGCCGCGTTCGTTCTTGGTCACCGACTCCAGCGCTCCCGCAATCGAGGTGCCTGCTTCGTCAGCCTTTAGATCGGCCAGCAATCCGGCACCTTCTCCGTCACTGCCGCCGATACGTTCCAGGACCTCGCCAAAGCGATAGTAACTGACTTCAAGATCATCGGAGATCGCATCAAACAAGGGACGTGCTGACTTCGACAAGAGATTCTTGACCAAATCCAGACGGGAGGCCTCGGCCACGGCTTGGCGTGATTGATCGGGAAGCGACATCGCGCTTCGATTGATCTCCTTCGGCGTTTCCGAAAGCGGAAGAATCCCCAGGGCGGCTGCGGCCTCTCCAATCTCCCCGGACCTTTTGCGATGGTCTTTGACCGACATGCTTTCAGACACGTCGACGAGAACCGGGAGGCGACGCTTTCTGGTTTGGGTTTCCGTGATCGTTGCGGTCGGCTCCAGGGACACCGCCAACACCAGCGCGAGCGCCAGCAAGCGCGTCAGCGCGAGCGAAAGTTGAATCCAAGTGGGCAACCCCTGCTTTCGGCGATAGAGGAGAATGGTCAGCAGAATGACGGCGGCAAAGGCCGACAGCACGGCGGCATTGGAAACCGGCCGCCCCCAGAAAAGCCGTTCAATTTGTCCTTCGCTAAAAATCCATGCAATCATCTCAAGACTCTAGGTGTTTACGGCAGAGGACGTACTTTTTCCCTGGTCGGCCACTGATCGCCCGGACATCCATTTTGCCAACAAGCTCTCAAGGACCAACAGCCCGAGCCCCCCCAATAAAAGGTGAAACCAAAACGAGCGCCCGGCACGTGATTCTTCGACGGCATTGAGCAGATCCGCCTCCGACTCGGCCACTTTGATTCCGGATCTGTTAAAGATGCGCGCTGTTTCCTCTGGAGAGAGACAACTGACATCCGACTCGCTGGTATCGACGTTGACCGCAATCGGCAGGCCAGGTGCCTGCAGGCTGCCCCGCGCGAGGTGAAATCCAGATTCACGGGCGTGCTCCAACATCGCCACATATTGGTTACGGTGCTTGCTCACCGGGACCGAAATGGTCTCACCGGAAGGGGCCTCAAATACCGCTTCGCTCGCATCTGGCTGGTCGACATAGGACAGCGAGAGCGAATCGCCCACCAGGCGCTGCGTTTCAAATTCCCGGGCGGTGAGGTAGGTTACCATCTGTTGCAGCACCATGGGGAACACCGGGGTCACCGCGAGGTTGTTCCAGGAGGTATCCGCCGAGCTGGTGAACATGAAGACCTGACCACGCCCGACCGAATGCTCCAACAACAGCGGCGCTGCCGTGCCGGCGAGCGACAAAACCGTGGAGCTGGTAGCGGAAGGCCTTACTTGAAGGATCTTGCGAAATCGTGTTTCACTGAGGAGATCCTCCGGGAGCGACTGCAGGGGGCGGCTCACGGGGTGATCGGGCATCGATGGATCAAGCGGCGTGCCCACCCCGAGGGCATCTCCCGTGCTCACTGTTTGCTCGATCACGGCTGGCAAGAGCGGGATTCCATCGCCCTCGGGCCGCTTGTTCCAGGCCGCAGGGTCAACCTTGTCACCGCAAAACCAGATCAGTCCGTGACCTGCCCGGACATAGCGTTCAATGGATTGCGCCTGTTCGGAGGAAATCTCGGGCAAATTTTGCAAGATCACGACATCGAAAGACGACAGATCCTGGGCCGGAAGGTCAATCCATGGGACTGACTTCACCGCGAAACTTTCTCCATCTCCGCTACCACCCCGGGCGCGCAGCGCCGCCGCGATAAAACTTCCGGAACCACTCTCCGAAGAGCCCTCCACACTGAGTACCGAAACCTTATCCCGGATCACCGCCACCGTCCGGCGGACATTATCCTCGAGAAGTGCATCCGGCTCAAGTTCGGCGCTCATGCGCACGGCACCAGAGTTTCGGAAATGAACGTAAAGCGAGACCGTTTCCGACGCTCCCGGTGCTATGGCGGGGATGGTCTTGGTGTCGACCGTGTTGCCGTCGGCCACCCCATTGACCCTGACGTTTGTCGCTTCGGTTGTCCCGTAGTTACGCACCGTCGCACGGTAGCGTGCCACCGTGTCTTTGCGCAGGACACCGGACACAAGTTCCAGATCCGTGATCGCTAGATTGTCGGCACCACCACGCACCGGTACGATGGTGATCGAAGCACGCTTGCCCAAAACCTCCAGGGACTGATCGAACCATGCCGGGCGATTGCCCCAGTCCTCCGTTTGTAGGTCTGTCACAAGGTATATTTCCTTTTGCGGGACCTCCAACGATTCCACCAGATCACTCAGGGTCTCCGGAACCCGATCCAGGTTCACTGACTCCGGTCTCTGTTGCTGAAGGGGAGGTAACTCGTCGAACAGAACGGGATCGAAAGCCATGTTTCGCGCCACCACTTGAGGCTCGGCACCCAGGAGAACGAGACTGACCGGGTCACCGGGATGGATCTCGGCGGTGATCTCGGCGACCTTCTCCCAAGCTCGTTCGAACCGTGTCGAATCGCCCTCGCGATGCCCCATGCTGTAGGAGGCGTCGAGGGCGATGATCACGCCGGCCCGGTGCTCGCCGATTCCGCGTGGGAGGGCATCGGTCTCATTGATGAACGGTTTCGCAATCCCCAAAACCAGCAACAACAAAGCGAGACAACGAAGACAAAGAAGGAGGATATCGCGCAGACGAATCTCACGCGAACGAACCCGCAGGTTGCGATTGAGAAACTGCATCGCGGCCCAGTCGGTCCGTTTGACTTTTTGACGCGCCAACAAATGGGCGAGAATGGGCAAGCTGATTCCGATTGCCGCAAACAAAACCAGTGGATTTAAAAAACTCATGGACGGGCAGTGGTTCCTCCTCCGTGCAGGGTTTCACGTTCGTTGAAAAATTCGCTCAGCAGCTGATCGAGTGGCCTCGTCGTATTGACGAGGGTGTAGTCAATATTCGCTCCCACACAACCGTCCTGCAAAGCATCCCGATACTTGTTGAACTCGGCAAGGTATTCGTCGCGAATCCGCTGGGGCTGCGTGGTGAGCGGCTCCTCGCCTTCCAGGCCTTCGAAACGCCAGGTGCCATCAAAGGGAAAGTCGATCTCGTAGGGATCAAGGGTATGGAAAACGATGACGTTGTGCCCGTCGTGTCGAAGGTGGTCGAGACCAGCAAGAATGTCTTCCGCATCCGATAGCAAGTCGGAAATCACCACTACCACCGAACGCCGTCGCATCATCATGGCAACATCGTGCAGTTGCTTCGCCAGGCTGGTCTTGGGCGAGGGCTTGATGTCCCGCAGAAGACGATCGATTTCGAGAATGATACTCCGAGAGGATTTCGGAGGAAGATAGGCCCGCACCTCGGCATCGAACACCGATAGTCCGATCGAGTCGCGCTGCTTGAGGACGAGGTAAGCGAGCGCGGCCGATAGAAACTTGGCGTATTCCAGTTTACTCACCGTGCCCGAACGGTAGGTCATCGACGAGCTGGCATCGATGAGAAGGTGACAATCAAAGTTTGTCTCAGCTTCAAAGAGCTTGGTGTAATAGCGGTCTGTCCGACCAAAGACACGCCAGTCCAAAGTCCGCATCGGATCGCCCGGCGCATATTGCCGGTGGTGGGCAAACTCGGTACTGAAGCCTTTCAAAGGACTGCGATGACTTCCTACCCGCAAGCCTTCCACCACCTCGCGGGCGATGACTTCCAGATCACCCAGCTGCTCCAGCAGCTCCGGGTCCAGGTAGCTGGTGTCGGACAGATGTTCGGACATGTGACAACCGAAATTCAGAAATCCGACTAGTTGGCCAGCTGATGCAGCAGTTTTTCGTCCGAAGGAATTTCCTCGAGCAACCTCGCAATCAGGGTATCGGAGGTCTCACCCGCCGAACGTGCGGCAAAGCTTGGGATAATCCGGTGGCGCAGGATTGGCAGCGCAAGGGCCTGAATATCTTCGATGGCGACGTGGAAGCGACCGCGCAAGGCGGCCCGGGCTTTTCCGGCGACAATGAGATTCAAGGAGGCCCGTGGACCGGCTCCCCAAGCCATGAGTTTTTTAACGAACTCCGGTGCGGCGGCCTCATCAGGGCGCGTCGCGCGCACCAGCAAGGCGGCGTATTTGAAGATGTGATCAGCCACCGGGATTCGACGGACGACGCGTTGGAATTCCACGATAGCGGCTCCGTCAACGACCTTCTTCACTTCAGGAACGTCATCAGTGGTCACGCTTTTCATGATCTCCAGCTCCTCGGAGAGATCGGGATACTTCACCATGATGTTGAAAAGAAAGCGGTCGAGCTGTGCTTCCGGAAGCGGGTAGGTTCCTTCCTGTTCGATCGGGTTTTGCGTTGCGAGCACGAAGAAAGGCTCGTCGAGCTTGTAGTCCTCACCGCCGGACGAGACCCGCTTTTCCTGCATTGCCTCAAGCAGAGCTGCCTGGGTCTTGGGAGGGGTTCGATTGATCTCATCGGCCAGGAGAAGATTCGTGAAGACGGGTCCCTTTTGAAACTTAAATCGCCGCTCGTGCGTCTCGGGATCTTCCTGAAGAAGCTCCGTTCCGGTGATGTCGGACGGCATGAGATCAGGGGTGAACTGAATGCGCTTGAAGCCCAGCGACATCGTCTCCGAGAGCGAACTCACCAGAAGCGTCTTCGCCAATCCGGGAACGCCAACCAAGAGGCAATGCCCGCGGGCGAAAATGGAGATCATCATTTCATCAATCACCTCGTCCATCCCCACAATCGTCTTGCGCAATTCCGCAAGAATCGCGTCGCGGGTCTCGCCAAGCTTCTTCACGGCTTCAATCTCGTCTGATTCCTTCGTCATTTCGGTGTTTTAGTGAGCGATCAATGATTATTCGTGACCGAATCAGCTGCGGGAGCTGTTTCGCTCCAGCAGCATTCCCGCGGCCTTACCCTCTTACACCGAGAAGATTCAGCAATCTAAACAGCTTCTTGCCTTTTTTTTCGCAAACCAAAAAAAATTTCCCTTGGCCGCACCCTGTTATTGAATGCGGACCAACAGGCTCAGTCTGTCTATCTCGTCTGGAGAGAGTTGGTCAGGTCGAACGATCAGTGTTTTAAGCTTCGGGAACAGGTTCAAATCCCCCATTGAGCTGATCCGACTACCCCGTATATCCAGCTCCTCAAGCATCTTCAGGCCTGTAATCTCCGAGCTGTCCGAAATCACCGTTTCAACTAGAATCAGGCGCTTGATCGGGAGAAAACGTAAAGGGTACTGCCCGTTTTTCGTCCGCAGGGAGAATGAATGGCCACCTCCATCGATCGCGAGTGTCCGGGTCTCTGCCTCGTAGTCGAAGCAGTGTCGATGATCGCCAAACATTTTCCAGACGGCCAGTTCGTATCCCTCCCGATACCCCAAGGATGCGTAGTCATAGGAGAGGATCTTTTCGGCCAGGGTGGTTCGGTTCATCGAGTGCAAAGTCTCAATGATCCCGGCCAACTGGATTGCTGACATCTGATGCTCTTTCGGAGCAAAGGATTCCGCCAAGGCTGCATTCAGCCTAGCCAGCCCGCGCATTCGATCTGGGTTGACATCAAAATACGGCCTCGCCTTGGAAAACTCTGCGCTCATGAAGTAAAGATAGCCAAGCTGGGCGCTGGCCTCATCAGTGCGCTCCGGTTCGGTCCGAATCACTTCCTTCACGGAACGCATCGCCAGTTCATGAGACACCAAGGGCAGTTGATGAAAGAAATCGTGGCTAAACTGATCGCCAGCGGCAGCCCAGTCACCAGGTAATGCAGTGGCCAGCCGCGCAACCTCCCGAAGTAAGGCCTCGGAATCCTCCTTCTCCACCTGTAACCGCGCCGCCAGGGTCTCAGTTGCCTCTTTTTCAGCTCGTAATCTTCCGGCCAAAGTCTCGGTCTCCTGCTTCTCCACCCGTAGACCCGCCGCCAAGGCCTCAGCTTGCTCGCGTTTGGCACTCAAACGATCGACGAACAAAGCTGTCACCACCACCACCAACGCCGCGAAAGCAGCGGCCAGATTGCAGCTGACGCGATTGCGACGATAGAACAAGAATAACTCGGTCGAGATCCCGCTTTCATGCGCCACCGGGGAGAATCCACCAAGAAATGCGCGGACATCTTTAATCAGGTCACTCACCGAACCATAGCGATCATCCATTTCCAGCGCCATCGCCTTCATGACCACGGCACTCAGGCTCTCTGGAACATCACTCCCGCGCTTGGTCGGCGGCACAATCTCGCCGGACACAGCCGCCTGCAGCATGGTGTCGACTTTCCCTTCGAGGGGCGGACGACAGGTCAGCACGGCATAAAGCAGGGCACCCAAGGCATAAATGTCGGTCCGCTTGTCGCGGGTTCCGCCCCGAATCTGTTCCGGTGCCATGTAGCCCGGAGTTCCCTTCACCTTGCCGTATTCCGTCATTCCGCTCAGCAGATCAGGATTGAGCAACATGTCATCATCGATCTCATCGGTCCCTCCGATCAACTTTCCCAAGCCCCAGTCGCAGACCAACACTTCACCATAATGACCGACCTGAATGTTGGCCGGCTTCAGGTCCAGATGAATGACGTCGCGCGAATGCGCGTAGGTAATGGCATCGCAAACCTTGAGGAAGATCTCGAGTCGCTCCGATAGCGGATACCCCTCACCCGCGAGGGCTTTTTGCAACACCACATCGAGCCCATCACCGGATTTCAAATCCATGGTGAAATACGGTTGGCCTTCTTCATCGACACCGACATCGTGGATAGAGATGACGTTGGGATGCTCCAGCAGGGCGGTCAGCCGCGCCTCGCGAATCAAAGGATCAAAAAGCAGATCACTAGCGTCTTCATGCAAGCGAGCCATGGCAACGTGACGATTACCATGGCGATCGAGGACCTTGAGAATACGTTTCATTCCGCCTGCCGCGATCAGCTCAGCTTGACCGTAGCGCTCCTCAAGCGAACAAAGTTGGCTGTAGAGTGGCGATTCTGCTGCCGGGTCGATCTCTTCAAAGGCTTCCTCAAACAGCTTGTTCAAGGCCTCGGTTCGGTTTCTCAATTCTTCCGGCATCAGGAAAACTCCAGGTGACTGCGAAGCTGTCTTGCTTCTTTGCGAAACCGCGACTCGACCCGGCTGCGCAGCACGTAAACTGAGTCCTTGGTCAACTTAAGTGCCAACGCGATCTCGTCAGCGGACTTTCCATCGAGAGTCATGGTGAACACGTCCATTGCCTTCCCTGAGAAACTGGCATGTAAGCGTTCCATGACCAGCGCGATCAGGTGTTTCCTCCACTCGCTTTCGATGACCTCTTCAATTTCGGCGGGTATAAAGTCAGCGACGGCGGCGGCAGTCTCCCGGCGCCTTCGCGAGGCAGCCTGACTGAAATGCGTGTAGAAGGTGTTGCGGATCATCGTTCCCAGCCACGTGCGAAACCTTGCTTGGTCACGGCCCAATTTTACCGCTGACAGGTTCTGCCATAATTTTACCAAGATGGTCTGGCTGAGATCTTCGATATCATCTGGTGGCGCGTGTAACTGCATCAACACCATGCGAATGAAGCCCGCATAGTAAGCGGTGAACTCGTCCCAAGCCTGGCTATCATTGGGATCGCATGCCCGGAAAACCAAGGTCTGCCGTGTTTCCCACTGCTCCTTTGAAACGTCGATCCCATGCTGACGGCCCATTCCCTCGGTCCTCACTTCATCGTGAATCTTGAGCTGCTAAAAAACCAAATCACCATAATTGATTTTGGGGGCGTATCCTCGCCGGCGAGCACAAAAAATGAAGGTGGCAATGATCATCTTCCCGCTCCCCACATCGCTGCCTATCATGGTCTTGGGACACTCCTAAGCGGTCTTGTGCCTTGCTTCGCCAACAGTCTGCTACAGCTCTGAGGTTCTCGGATGCCATGATCGTGGGGTAGGGTTTGAATTCTGTGGATCAATCGGTATGGGATACCGAGGATACGCAACTCTACCCCCCTTTCTCTCCGAATCTTGATGGTGATCCCGTTCTCCCCGGAGAACGGGGACCTGACGCTTGCGGAGCGAGGTTGGTCATCCATTGATAGGACGTGTGTCTCACTGCGGAAGGGGGGCTGATTCGGTCTGTGAAACGGAGGGGGCGGGCACTCCCTTAATTCCCCGTTGGAGATCGGTGGTGGACCGGGAGGTGTCAAGCCAAGTCCTCGCGGGTCAGGGAAAATCGGCGGCCGCAGCGCGGGCACTGGATCGAAAGGCTATCGTCGTTCCCGAAGAGTTCATCGGCGTTGTCTTTCCATGCGCTGAGGGTGGGGAGAATCTTGTCGAGTGAACACCCGCAGGAAAACCTGAATTTACGGGTCTCGAGGGTCTTGGTCTTTTCTTCTTCGCAAATTCGGCCCGCGCTTTCGGCGGTCAGTGCTTCGAACCATTCTTCGTCAAAGTCGGGTTGCGCTGCCACCAAGGCGTAGGTGTCATCTTGCAGGTGGAAAATGCGCCCGGGGCGTTGCTCCGACTGATCATAAAAATGGCTGAGCCACTCGAGGGGCGAAGTGGTTTCCACTTCGATGGTCGAGGTGCGTGGTTCGCGGCCTGGAAGGATGGTCTGGGAGTAGAGGAAATTGCGGTCGGGTTCTCGCACGTCCTCGGTGAAGAGCCGCCCCACGATGTATTCGTGAACCGAGGAGCCGGTGGCGAAGAAATTGACTCGGGGTGCGCGAAGGTTGGCGGTCCAGGCGATTGTTTCGGCCCACGGCCGCGCGGTGAGGTGGAGGGTCAGGGTTGCGAGAAGGTCTTTGAGGGTGTGGTCAAGGTTTTCGGGATGGCGTTGTCTGATGTCGAGGAGGTGGAGGTAGTAATCAGTGAAGATCGGGGTGAAGTCGGCGCGCACCAGCAGGCAGTTGCGGTGACGGACAAAGATCGATTCAACCTTGGTGAATTCGGCGACGGGTTCCTGCATAAGATCAAAAGAGTTGCTGAGAGGATTCGGCGGCGTCAATCGCAAGTCGCTCACGGGCCGTGGCAAGATAATCGGGATCGATGTCGAATCCCGTGAAGTGGGGCACTTTCAACCGCTGGGCGGCGACGGCCGAGGAGCCGATGCCCACGAAGGGGTCGAGGAAATGCTTCACGCGCTCGTGGCCATGCAGGCGCAGGCATTGCTCGACGAGGGCGACAGGAAAGGTCGCAGGGTGGGGGCGTTCCTTGTGACGTGACTGAATCGTTTCGTAGGGAATGAACCAAGTATTGCCGCGACAGCGTTTGTCCTCGCCCTGGGTGTGACCCCAGCGGGCGATGTTGCTCTTGTCGGCATACTCGACACCCGCAGCTCGCCGTTCGAGCGGGACCTGCCCGGACTTGGTGAGATGAAAGACATACTCGTGGCAATCGTTGACGAATCGCTTCGAGTTGATGGGCTTGAAATGCCCGGCCGAGATCGTCGTCCCCTTGCGGGTGGTCACCGTGATCGATTTGATCCAGTGAAAGGTGTTTTGCAGGACAAAAGCGGGGTTTGCTCGGGTGAGTTCGAGGACCAGCTGGTGGGGAAGAAGCGGATTGGCTGGAGCGGCCCCGAGATTAAGAAAAAAGGACCCAGCCTCGTCGAGAAGCCGGTGAATCTCGGTGGCCCACTCACGGCACCAAGCGAGGAAGGAGTCGCGCTCGTCGAGGTCGCGATAAGTGTTGTATTGGATCCCGAGATTGTAGGGAGGAGAGGTGACAATGAGATCGACGGAGCCGTCCGGAAGCTTTCTCATCCCATCGAGACAGTCAATTTGACAAAGTTCAAGCACGCCCGATTGTCCGTCCTGCTCCAAATTATTCCAAACAATTGTTTGAAAAACCGGATGCGGAGGTTAAACAACTGTTTGAAAAAGATGATCAGTCAGACCGCAGGAGGAACCCGGGAAGCGCTCTTGGCGGCGGCTGCGTCGCTTTTTGCGGAGAAAGGTTTTGAGAGGGTTTCGCTGCGTGAAGTGACCGGGCGGGCTGGAGCCAATGTTGCTTCGGTGAAGTATCATTTCGGGTCGCGCGAGGGGCTGATTGATGCCGTGGTGATGGAGATGACGCGTCCGGTGAACGAGGAGCGGTTGCGCCGCCTTGCGGTTTTAGAAGGTGAGAGCTGCGTGACTGTCCGTAAGCTGTTGGAGGCCTTTTTTGATCCTCTGTTTTCGAGAATCCAAGGGAGTGCACTTAGCGAGAGTCTCTTTGTCAAGTTGATGGGGCGAATGGTGGGTGACCGACCCTATCAGTTTCCAGATGAGGTGATGGCGGAGTTTCGCGAGGTGGCCCGGCGATTTGTGCCCGCCTTCCAGAGGGCCCGTCCGGGCTTGTCGGCCGAGGATGTCTTTTGGCGACTGCATTTTGCATTCGGAGTGATTTCGAACGCCCTGACTCATCGTGATCTGCTGGAGCAGGTGAGTGAAGGAAGCGTTGCACGGGAGGATCTTGCCGTCACGATTGGGCGAGTGATGAATTTTTGTGAAGCGGGATTTGAGCGATGAAGGTTGGCATGGCAATGGTGGCGGTGGTTTTGGCGGGGTGTGCGGGGAAGGCCCCGGATTCCCGGATCGGGGCGGTGGGTATCGCTACTCCGGAGAGCTGGGCCGCGACGCCTGCAGCGCGGGCTGGGATCGATACTGACTGGGTTTCGCGTATTGGCGGGACTCAGGCTGAAGCGTTGGTGGCGGAGGCCTTTCGTCGCAATCCTGACATGCGGGTGGCGGCTGAGCGAGTCAATCGCGCGGTGGCTGCCGCCAAGACCGCCGGGGCGGCAATCCGACCTCAGGTTTCGGCCGGGGTGAACGGGACCCGGCAGAAGCAAATCTTCGTGGGTTTGCCCATCGGCAACGGGAACGGGATTCCCTCAGCGATCTTTGATAATTTCGGGGCGAATCTCACCGTGGCTTGGGAACCGGACGTATGGGGATTTCGTCGGGCCGGGCAGTCAGCGCTCATTGCCGATGCCCAAGCGGAGGGAAATTCCTATCGGGCGGCGCGGGCCTCGCTTGCCGCGCAAGTGATGCGGGCTTGGTTGGGGGTGGCCGAGGCTAGCGAGCAAGTCGCTCTCGCGAGCAAAACGCAAACCCTGCTTGAGGCCACCCACGATATTGTGAGGGAGCGCTTCGAGCGTGCTCTTGTCGAGAATGGGGGGGCGGCCGCTGAACTACGCCTGGCCGAGAGTGAACTGGCCACCAACGAGGCCCTCATGGCCCAGCGCAAAGGAGAGCGGGAGCAGGCCATCCGACAGCTGGAGGTGTTGTTGGGGCGGTATCCTGTCGGTCTCGTCAATGGGACGACGGTTCTGCCGGAGATTCCCCCGATGCCTCCCGCCGGACTTCCTTCGGAGTTGCTGTTGCGCCGTCCTGACATTCTCGAGGCCGAGCGCCGTTTTGCCTCGAGTGCGAGCTTGGTCAGGCAGGGACGCCTTGCCTTTTACCCCAGTTTTTCCCTGACCGGCAGTGCCGGAACCACGACTGATGCGATGAGCGAGGTTTTGCAATCCGAATTCGGGGTGTGGTCGCTGGCCAGCGGTTTGACCCAGCCGATCTGGGCGGGGGGACGGTTGCGCGACGATCTGGCGCGGTTGCAGTCAGACGAACGATCGAGGCTGGCCCAGCTCCAAGGCGTGGTCTTGAGGGCGTTGGGCGAAGTCGAGCAGGCCTTGGTTGCTGAGCGGTTTCTCCTGGCGCGTGAGAAAGCGATCGTGAAAGCCCTCAAGTCGGCCGAAGCGGCGGTGGAAGCGGCCAGCGATGAGTACTCCAGCGGCATCGGCGATTCCCTGACCCTCATCACCGCACAGTCGAATCAGATTAGCCTGGCTTCCCAGCGAGTGAGCTTGAAACGTCTGCGCTTGGACAATCGCATCACCCTGCACCTGGCCCTCGGGGGGGATTACCGTCTCCGTTAACAGATTCATGAAAAACCTTCTTCCTTCCCTCATCGTCATTGCGGCCATCGTTGGCGTCACCGTTGGGGCCAAAGTATTCCTCGAGAAATTTGCCCCGGAAGCGGAAAAGAAGCCTTATGTCGCCAGACTTCCCGTGGTGGAAACCAAGACGGTGGAAGCCGGGAATTTCGATGTGCTCCTGACCAGCGAAGGAGTGGTGGAAACGCGGCGTGACACCATGCTCTCGGCGCAGGTTGCAGGGCGGATTGAGTGGGTCGATCCCGGCTTCGAGGTCGGAGCGAGTTACAAGTCGGGTGATCTCATCGCCCGGATTGACCAAGTCGATTATGAGGCGGCAGTGGCACAGGCCAAGTCAGTGTTGGCTCAGGCCGAGTTGGCCTTGATCCAAGAAGAAGCTCGTGCTGAGCAGGCCGCGCGCGACTGGCAAAAGATCGGGGGAGGCCAGACGCCTTCCGACCTTGTCTTACGCCTGCCCTTCGTGAAGAGCGCGAGAGCCAATTGTGAGGCCGCCGAGGAAGGGGTGGCGAAGGCACTCGCGGACCTGAAACGCACCGAAATCAAGGCCCCCTTCGATTGCCGGATCCGATCGGTTAATCTGAACGTCGGGGCAACCGTGGCGCCGGGCACGCAGCTGGGTCTCATCTATGATCCGGCTGCCCTCCTTGTTCGCCTCCCTTTTTCACTTTCGGAATTCGACCGCATCCCGCAAACCCCTTCCATTGTCCTCTTCACCGTGATCAATGGAATGCGCCACGAATGGGAGGGAGAGATGTTGTGGGAATTGGGCGAGGTTGACCGTCTGACCCTCTCGGCCTACGTCTTGGTCAAGCTATTGCCGCGAGAGGGGGAGGGCCGGTTTCAGCTCCCACCGGCCGGGATCTTCCTCAAGGCGGAATTGACCGGAGCCAAGCTCACCGGAGTGGTCAAGGTGCCGCGGTCTGCGGTGCGTGAGCGTGACCAGGTCTTTGTCCTCGGTGCGGAGAACCGGCTCAAAGTCCGGAAGCTGACCATTGTGCGACGCGATACCCACGAGGTGTATGCCTCCGCCGGAATCAAGGGCGGAGAAAAAGTGATCATGAATCGGATTGAGATGCCGGTTGAGGGTACCGAACTCATCGAGTCGACCGGGCAGGAACCAGTGGTTGACTGACGCACAGGGAATTCACACCGGGAATTCGAGAAAGAATGGAAAAGGCAATCAAATGGTTCAGCGGCAATCACGTCGCGGCGAATTTCCTCATGGCGGCGGTTCTGATCGCGGGCTTCACGGCGTGGTTCCAACTGCGCAAGGAGGTTTTTCCCGAGACTTCCTTTGATGCCGTCATCATCAATGTTCCTTATCCAAACGCCACCCCGGAGGAGGTCACGAGCGGAGTCATCATTCCGATCGAGGAGGCCATCGCCGATGTCGAGGGCATCAAGCGGACGACCTCAACGGCCTCGCGCAATGTGGGGTCGCTTGCCATCGAGGTGGAGACCGGATACGAGACCCGCGATGTCATGAATGACATCCAGACCAAGGTCGATGCCATCGAGAATCTGGCGGAAAATGCCGAGGAACCGATCTTTGAGGAAGTGGTGGTCAACCGCCAGATTCTCAGCCTGGCGATCACCGCAGAGACCGACGAAAGCTCGCTGCGGGAATACGCCGAGAAGGTGCGCGATGGTTTGTTGAATTACGTGCCACCCGAGCCCGCGAGGGAGAAGCGGCTCCAGAACTTTCTCTCGGATCCCGGGCAGGCCATCCAGCGTTTTTTGAAAGGGCAAGAGGTAATCAAGAAGGTCGAGTTGGCTTCGGTGCGGCCCTATGAAATATCCATCGAGGTCCCCGAAGGAACCCTGCGGGAGTATGACCTCACGCTACAGGCTGTGGCAGCGGCGGTGCGGACAACCTCGCTTGACCTTCCCAGTGGCTCGGTGAAAACCGACTCGGGCGAGGTGGTGGTGCGGGCGGTGGGTCGACGTTACCGGGGAGAGGAATTCCGGGAGATTGTGGTCAAGACCTTGCCTGACGGTTCCGCGCTGACCATCGGTGACATCGCCACCGTGGTCGACGGATTCGAGGACACCGAGTTGGTCTCGACTTTCAATGGCAAGCCGGCGGTGGTTTTGCATGTCTTTCGGGTGGCCGAGCAGGACACGCTGACGATTGCCCGGCTGGCGAGGGAATACGTCGAATCCTTGGAGAAACCGCCTGGGGTGGACGTCGCGGTGTGGAATGATCAAAGCAACATCCTCAAGGGCCGACTCGATCTTCTGAAGGGAAATATCGGGATCGGTCTTGTGTTGGTGCTGGTGGTTCTGGCCCTTTTCCTGCGTCCCAGTCTGGCCTTTCTGGTTGCTCTCGGAATTCCGGTCTCCTTTGCTGGGGGTCTTTGGTTGATGCCTGATCTCGACATCTCCATTAACATGATCTCGGCTTTCGCCTTCATCTTGGTGTTGGGAATCGTGGTTGATGACGCCATTGTCGTTGGGGAAAACGTCTACTCGCGGATTCAGCGTGGCGAGCATCCGCGCGAGGCCAGTTGGAAGGGGACCCATGAGGTGGGCGTGGTCGTGATCTTTGGGGTCCTGACCACCATGACCGCTTTCACTCCAATGCTCGGCCTGAGCGGGGTGAGCGGCAAGATCTGGCCCAACATTCCCTTGGTGGTGATCCCGGTGCTGGGGTTCTCTCTCCTGCAGTCCAAGTTTGTGTTGCCTGCTCACCTGGCCCTGCTCAAGCCTCATTCCAAGAAGCCTGCCACCCATCCGCTTTTCCGTTTGCAGCGCAGGATCGCGACGGGGTTGGAGCGGTTTGTGGAGACGGTTTACCAACCCTTTCTCGGCTTTTCTTTGCGCTTTCGATATGTGGTCTGGGTTGCGTTTGTGGCCTCGCTGGTGATTTCGGCCAGCGTGGTGGCCACTGGCTGGATTCCTTTTCAGTTCTTCCCGAAAGTGGAGGGAGAAATCCTCTCGGCCAAGCTCGAGATGCCCCTCGGGGCACCCTTTGCCGAGACCGAACGAGTGGTGAGGAGGCTGGAAAAGGCCGCCTTCGAACTGGGAGCGACCACGAAAGACAATTTCGGCAATCCCGTGGTGGTGAATCAACTGGCCACCGCCGGGATGCAGCCCTTTCAAGGGGGATTTTCGCCGCAAGTGCCCACGGGAACGCATCTCGGGGAGATCACTCTCGAACTCACCGCCGCCAAGAACCGCAGTGTTTCAAGTGACGAACTGAAATCGAAGTGGCAGGAAATTGCCGGCGACATTCCCGGGGTGGTCTCGCTTTCCTTCAAGGCGGAGACCGCCGCCGGAGGCAACGCCATTGACATCAATCTGACCGGCCGCGATAACGAACAACTGGTGGCCGCTGCCCGCTGGGCCACTGAGCGACTCCGCAATGATTACAAAGGAGTGGTCGATGTCTCCAATTCCGACCGGCGGGGGCGTGAGGAGCTGATCGTGCGCGACCTCACCGCAAGGGGAAAGGCCCTCGGGTTCGATCTGAACATGGTGATGAGCCAGGTCCGTGATGCCTTTTACGGGAACGAGGTTCAGCGCCTGCAGCGTGGTCGGGACGAGGTCAAGGTCATGGTGCGTTACCCTGAGAACGAGCGCCAGTCCCTTGCCAATTTCGAAAACATGAAATTGCGAACCCCGGCTGGTGGGGAGGTTCCTCTGCTGGAGGTGGTGGTTCCGGAATACGGGCGCGGCCCCGCCACCGTCACCCGCGTCGATCGTTTCCGCACCATCAGCATCAAGGCCGATGTCGACCTTGCGGGCGGCTACAACGCCAATGAGATCGTCTCAAAATACACCGAGGAAGTGCTCGACAAGGTCGCCGACAAATTCCCGGGCGTCCGCTACTCCTTCCAAGGTGAGCAGAGCGATCAAAGGGACAGCATCCGCGAGATGACGATCGGATTCTACGGAGCCCTACTCCTGATGTATGTCTTGATGGCCATGCCGCTCAAAAGCTACCTGCAACCGATCATCGTGATGAGCGTGATTCCTTTTGGGATTGTGGGAGCGATCATCGGACACCTTCTCATGGGCTTGAATCTGAGCATCATGTCGATGTGCGGGATTGTGGCTCTTGCCGGGGTGGTGGTGAACGACAGCTTGGTCCTCGTGGACTACGTCAATCGGCACCGGAATGATGGCCGTGGGATTCTGGAGGCGGCCCGCGAGGCCGGGGCCCGGCGCTTCCGGCCCATCTTGCTGACCTCGCTGACGACCTTTGTCGGACTGATGCCGATGTTGTTGGAAGATGACATGCAGGCCAAATTTCTCATCCCGATGGCGGTCTCGCTCGGCTTTGGCATCTTGTTTGCCACTGCCATCACCCTGATCCTGGTGCCCTCGCTTTATGTCATTCTGGAAGACCTCCGGCGGATTCCGGGGCGCATTTTTGGGCGAGGAAATAAGGCTTTGGTAAACGAGGAAAGTGGGGGAGGCTAGAGGCATGTTTCTTGACGCGGTGGCGAGCGCCTTTCCGGTTTCTTCCTACACTCAGCGAGAATGCTTTGAGTTCACCAAGGAATCGCGGGCCTTTCGCGATCTCAGCTCCCGCAGCCAGTCCCTGATGGAGAAAATTCTCCTCGGGGACTCGGGGATCGCCAAGCGTCATTTTTGCACCAACGAACCGGGGGTGATGTTCGAGGCTGGAGCCCAAGAGCTCAATGAATACTTCGAACGCGAAGCTCCCGCCCTTGCCGTGGCGGCTCTTGAGAAGACCGGGGTGAAGGCAGGGGAGATCGACGCCCTCTTGATCTGTACCTGCACCGGTTACCTCTGTCCGGGGGTGACCAGTCACGTTGCCGAAGCAATGGGGATGCGCGAGGACACCTACCTGCAGGACCTCGTCGGTCTCGGTTGTGGCGCGGCTATTCCACTCATGCGGGCGGCCGAGGGGTTTCTCGCCGCCAACCCGGGCAAGAAGGTGGCCACGGTTGCCGTTGAGGTCTGTTCGGCTGCTCTGTATCTGAACGAAGAACCGGGCGTGCTCATCAGCCTGTGCTTGTTCGGGGACGGAGCGGCTGCAGCGGTTTGGTCCGATGAACCAGACAAGGGAAAATGGCGGGCGGGAAATTTTGACACCGTTCACCTACCCGATGAGCGCGAAAAAATCCGCTTCATCAACTCGGGGGGGCGACTCGAGAACAAACTTCATCGCGCCGTCCCTGGCTTGGCTGCCGAGGCCGTCGGGTCTCTCTGGGAAAAGCGGAAAACCCTGCACGGAGGCTCCCCCCCCGTCACCGATCGTATCCTCGCTCACACCGGCGGGCGGGACGTCATCGAGGCTCTTGAGAATCGTTTGGGGCAGGATTTGGCGGAAACCCGTCACGTTTTGCGCGAGGCTGGCAATTGTTCGAGCCCCTGCGTCTTATTTGCCCTCGAAGAGCGGCTCAAGGCCTCAGAAGGCGATTCGTGCTACTGGCTTACCAGCTTTGGGGCCGGATTTGCCGCTCATTCTTGCGAGATGTGGCGTTGACAGTCGAGTCCGGGCGGAGGACCTTGCTCCTGACATGAAAACGACAAACCGCCGGTTTTTGACCGGCCTCCTCACCGGCCTTCTCGCTCTTCCCGCATCAGCGCAGGAAGGGGATCAGCCTGCCGACGACCCGTTCAAGGCTCCCGAAAACGTCGGAGCCGCCCCCGCCAATGCCGTGAAGTCCGAAACCGGCTTGGCCTCGCTCGTCCTAAAAAAGGGAACCGGCACCGAACACCCCAAGGCAACCGACACCGTCAAGGTCCACTACACCGGCTGGAAATCCACGGACGGTGAGATGTTCGACAGCTCACTCCGCCGTGGCCAGCCGGCCGAGTTTCCTCTCAATCAAGTCATCAAAGGCTGGACTGAAGGAGTACAACTCATGGTCGTGGGCGAGAAACGCCGCTTCTGGATTCCCGCCAATCTCGCTTATGGGGACCAGGGGCGGGTGGCCGGACCGCTCACTTTCGATGTCGAGTTGCTCGAAATCGTCAAGGGCCCCGAGCCTCCCAAGACGCCCGAGAATCTGGTGGCACCGGCCGATGCCTTGACCACCGAATCCGGCTTGAAATCACAGATCCTCAAAGCAGGCGAGGGCGAGGCTACCCCGGGGCCAGAAGATATCGTCTCGGTCCACTTCAGTGGTTGGAAAGCCGATGGAGAATTTCTCCTGACCACCACCGGCGAGGCTAGCCCCCGCCAGTTTCCCGTGAACGAACTGAATATTGCTGGATGGACCGAAGGCTTGCAGCTGATGAAGAAGGGGGAGAAGCGCCGTTTCTGGATTCCCGCCAAGCTGGCCTTTGGGACCGAGGAGGAAGCTCCTCAGGGCGCCCCCGCCGGCGATCTTGTCTTTGACTTCGAGTTGCTCGACTTCCGCGAGCGGCCCGAGCCGCCGGCACCTCCGCGCGACCCCAATGCCCCCGAGGACGTTTCCGCTGCCCCGGAGAATGCCAAAAAGACCGAATCGGGCATTGCCTACACGGTGCTCACCCCCGGTGCCGGCGAGGAAAGCCCGAACGAGAAAAGCCTCGTCAAAATTCACTTCACTGGTTGGGATGCCAGTGGTTCCAGCCTCGGGTCGAGCAAGTCCATGGGGGGGCCGATGACCGTCTTTTTTGACAAGTCTCCGGTGAAAGGCTGGGTTGACCTCCTGCAGGAGATGAAGGCCGGGGAGAAACGCCGTGTCTGGATCCCGGAGGAGCTGACCGGACCGGCTGTGGCCGGACGGGGCCCCCTGACTTTCGATCTCGAATTGGTGGAATTCAAACCCAAGCCGCCCAAGCCAGAGACTCCCGCCGATGTCGCCGCTCCTCCCGCCGATGCCCAAAAGATGCCCTCCGGGCTGGCCTACAAGGTCCTGCGCAAAGGCACCGGAACCCGCAAGCCGACCTCAACTGACCGCGTGAAGGTCCACTACGCCGGTTGGACCACCGACGGCGAACTCTTCGACAATTCCATCGAACGCGATGATCTCTTTGAATTCACTCTGGCTGGCGGGGTGATCGAAGGATGGCTCGAAGGAGTCAAGCTGATGGTCGAGGGTGAGAAGAGCCGCTTCTGGATCCCGGTCGAGATGGCTTACAAGAACCTCCCGGACCGTCCCGCCGGAATGCTCGTCTTCGATATCGAGTTGGTCGAAATCCTGACTCCTCCGCCCGCGAAAAAGGTCGAGGCCGTGACTCCGCCCATCGAAGTCAAGCCGACCCAACCGAAGAAAGAAGAGACCGCTCCGGACCAGGAGTGAATCACTCTTCCAATTACCGTTTGATCCAAGCCTGTCACCTCCACGGTGGCGGGCTTTTTCCTTTTTCAGGTAGCAGCGAGGCAACCCAAGACCCAGCCCGCCAGATGGTTGCCAAAGGTGGCGGTGACGTGAGTGGAGGCACCATATCCCGAGTCACACTTGATGGTGCCGGGGAGGTCTGCGGGCCGTTCCAAGGTGATTCCGCCATCGCACGACGGAAAGCGTGGGGGTTCCGGCGAAAAGACCGCTGGGATCCTGAACTTCGGAGGCTTCTTCTTGCAATCGCCAACCCGGGGGAAGTGGTAGTCAGACCGTAAGCGCTTGCGGACCGAAAGTAAGAGGGCGTCACCGTGGGTTCGCGAAAGGTCATCAATCTGGATTCGAGTCGGATCAATGCGGCCGCCGGCCCCGCCGCAGGCGATCACCGGCACCCTTCGGGAGTGACAGGTGGCGAGGAGGTGGCACTTCGGCCGCACCGAATCAATGGCGTCAACAACGAGGTCAGGTTGGCAAGCGAGGAGATCATCGGAGGTTTTCTCGGTGTAAAAAGAGGCCTTCACCGAGCACTGTGCCTCCGGGTTGATCGCGCTCACCCGCTCCGCGAGAACCTTGGCCTTGGATTGACCTATCGTTCCGCTCAAGGCGTGGATTTGGCGGTTGGTGTTCGTGAGACAAAGGTCATCGAGGTCCACCAGCGTGAAGCGTCCGATGCCAGACCGTGCGAGGGCTTCAACCGTCCATGATCCAACCCCGCCCAGACCGATAATCATGACATGGCTCTCAGCAAACTTCGCAAGGGCGGGCAAGCCGTAGAGACGGGCAATTCCGCCAAAACGCCGGAGATAGTTGTCGGTCACGGCGCCTTCCCTGCCCCAGATGTCGATTGAACGAAAGTCCCGATTCTGCTAAAACCTTGCGGAGCCCATGACCACCGGGGAAGATGTCAACAAGCGCCGGGACTTTGTCCGGCAATTTTCAGTGATGCTGCCCAACCGGGTGGGGGCCTTTTCCGCGCTTGCGAACTTGCTCAGTGGACGGAAAATCGAAGTGATTGGCCTGAGCGTGCAGGATTCTCGAGATGCCACCGTGGCGCGGCTCGTGCTCAATGATCCCGATCGGGCCGAAGAGTTGTTCATGGAGCAGGGAATTGCCTACACCCTCTCAGAACTTGTGGTGGTACGAATGAAGGAATGCGGGGTTGACTTGAAGCGCTGTCTCAACGTCCTTTACGAAGCGGAAACCAATCTCGACTACGCTTTTCCTCTCATGGTGCAGCACAAGGGTCACTCCCTTCTGGCAATGTTTTTGGAGGATGTCGAATTCGGTGCCTCGGTCCTCAATCAGGCCGGATTGACGGTGGTCTACGAGGATGAACTTCTTCGCTAGATTTGTCTGTGCGAGGGCGTAGCATATCTTGCATGAGTGATTTAGAACACAGCAATCGCAGGAGTATCCTCAAAACCGGGGCCGCCGCAGCCGCAAGCCTTCCCATAGCGGGATTTGCGCAGGCCGCTGGAAGTGATGAATTGAAAGTTGCAACGATTGGTTGCGGGGGACGGGGACGAGGCGCGACTGCGCAGACTCTCAACGTGCCGGGAACCAAGCTGGTGGCCGTTGCGGACGCCTTCCGTGACCGGGCCGAATCGGCAGTGAGCTCTTTTCGCCAACAGTTCGCCGACAAGGTGGACCTTCCGGCTGACCGGATCTACGACGGTTTCGAGGGCTACCGCGCGGCGATCGATGCCGCCGACGTGGTGATCTTGACCACCACCCCGGGATTCCGCCCGCAGCACTTCGAATACGCGGTCGAACAAGGAAAGCACGTCTTTATGGAAAAGCCGGTGGCCACCGATGCCCCGGGCATTCGACGGGTCCTCGCGGCCGCCAAGAAGGCCGATGAAAAAGGGCTGAAGGTCGTTTGCGGGCTCCAGCGCCGCTACGAGCCCAAATACATCGAAACGCTCGAACAACTGAAGTCGGGGATCGTCGGTGACATCAATTTCGGTCAGGTCTACTGGAACAGCGGCGGCGTGTGGGTTCGCCCAAGGGCCGAAGGGATGACCGAAATGGAATATCAAATGCGCAATTGGTATTACTTCAACTGGCTCTGTGGTGACCACATCGTGGAACAACACGTCCACAACATCGACGTGATGAATTGGTTCAAGGGAGGCCCTCCGGTCAAGGCCCAAGGCATGGGGGGGCGCCAAGTCCGGATTGGCAAGGAATACGGCGAGATCTTCGACCACCATTATGTCGAGTTCACCTACGCCGACGGCACCGTGCTCAATTCGCAGTGCCGCCATCAGCCGAAGGCTCTCAATCGGGTGACCGAGATCATCGGTTGCCAGAAGGGCAAGGCCTACCCGGGACGCATTGTCGATGCGGCCGGCAAGACGGTCTGGAGCTATCGAGGCAAGGCCAAGTCGCCCTACCAGATCGAGCACGACAAGCTCTACGAGGCCATTCGCGAAAATAAGCCGATGAACAACGCTTACTACACCGCCGCCTCCACCATGACCGCGATCCTCGGTCGCATGGCGACTTATTCCGGCCAGGAAATCAATTACGACGAGGCCCTCGCCAAGGGGCTTTCGATCATGCCGGAGTCGTTCGAATGGAATGCTGACCCTGGTCCGAAGCCCGGCCCCGACGGTCTCTACCCGTGCCCCATTCCGGGTCAGCACAAGGTGATGGGCTGAGCCCAGCCAAGCTTTCGGGCTTGGCTAATCAGCTCGCAAACAAAGGACGAGTCAAGCGATCCTACAAAACCGGTCTCGATCACGGGGCCGGTTTTTTGTCGCGAAGACGAAAAGCTGGACTGAGAAGCGGGTCCGCCCCCCTGGGGCACGAGGCCAGGAGCCACTCAACCATCGCGCAAAGACCTCCGCCGGTCTCCCTCAACATCCTACTGATTGACCTAAGGGCGCAGGATCATGGAATTGGAGAAGCCAAGATCGGCCGCGGCGCTCCCGAGCACGATCACGAGGAGATAAACGATCGGGGTCGGTATCAGCTTGCGCTTGATGACCGCGATCATGGCACCGAGGACGATCAGGATCGCCAGCTTGGCGGTGAACCATCCGGGAAAGCCCAACTTCAATTTTGCCTGCAGTCCAAAGCCGCTTACGAGCAGGAGCAACAGCCCGACGCCATGGATCATGGCCGGGCGTCTCAGGGCCGCGGGCCTTTTGGGATCAAGGGCGAGGAGCGAGCCAATACCGGTGAAGAAGACGATGAGGCCGACAAAGTGGATGATTTTGTAGATTCCGGGGTCCATGTGATTTGGGAGGGTTGATGGTTCAGCTGGCCGCTGCGGCCTCAAGATGAGGGATGGCCGAGAGAAGTTTGCGGGTGTAGTCGTCCTTTGGATGATGGAAGAGCTCCTCGGCTTCGCCATATTCCACGATTTGACCAGCAAACATCACCGCAATGTTGTCGGCAAGGTAACGCACCACCGAGAGGTCGTGCGAAATGAAGATCATGGTGAGCCCGAGTTGGTCCCGCAGTTCGAGGAGAAGATTGAGGATCTGCGACTGGATGGAAACGTCGAGCGCCGAGACCGGTTCGTCGGCGATCACCAGTTTGGGCTCGGGTGCCAAGGCTCGAGCGATGGCAATGCGCTGACGTTGCCCGCCGGAGAATTCGTGCGGGTATTTCTTCATGAAGCGCGGATCGAGTCCTACCGTGCCCATGAGTTCAACGACCTTGGAGGTGAGAGCGGGATCCCTTTTGAGTTTCGGATGGCGCTGGCAGATGGCCTCGGACAGCGTTGAAAAAACCGTCATCCTCGGATTGAGCGAAGCGTAAGGATCCTGAAAGATCATCTGGAAGTCGAGTCGACGTCGCCGCACCTCGTTTCTGGGAAGAGCGGTGAGATCCTCGCCATCGAGGATGACCTTGCCACTGGTCGCTGCTTGCAACTGCATCACCGTCCGGGAAAGGGTCGACTTCCCACAGCCGGATTCCCCGACGAGCCCAAGGATCTCTCCTTTTGCAATCGACAGTGAAACCCCGTTGACCGCCCTGATCATCTCCGTGCTTTTGGAGAAGAAACCGCTTCCCTTGACAGGAAAGTGGGTGTGGAGGTGTTGCAATTCGAGAAAGGCCACGGGCCGAGTCTGACCGGTGCGGAGGGGAAATCAAGAGGGGACTGCGGAGTTGGGTGAGATCAAGAATCAAAGCCCGAGATTCCAGAGGTGAAGAGCGCTCGGATCGATTCCAGCCAAATCTCTGCGCTTGAAAGTTCCCGCGATCTCGATCAGACAAGGTGCGCGATGCGTTTTTTTCTGATGGCACTCACGGCGGGAGCTTTGGTTTCCTGCTCGTCGAGCACCCCCGAGACCGGTTTGGAACCGGAACCGGCGGGGGGTGAAAAAGTCACGATCAGCGAAAGTAATAATCCCTTTGCCTTCACCCAGGAAGACATCCAGCAGGGCGACGACGGACGAATTACTGGAGGAAAGCGGAGCCAGTTCGAACTCAAGTCGGAAGCGGCCTACGCCAAGGCCAATGCCGCGGCTGACCTGCAACGTTCCTACCAAAAGCAAAACTGGGCCGGGGTGCGGGATTATTCGACCGGTTCTTATCAGACAGGCTCTTACGGCGACTCGGGGCGCAAGTCGTGGTTCGGAGGCCGGAAGTCGCGCGATGCAGATCAGGTGGCCAATGCGGCGGGGCGGGATTACACGACCGGTTCTTATCGGACCGGGCAGGCTCCGGAAAGCGGGCAGGTTCGCTCCACCGGTTCCAGTGCCTACGTCGACGAACAGGCCCGAGACGGTTGGCGCAGGATTCCCATTCTGGAGAGCAAGGAATACCGAAGCCTGACCTTGGGGCAGGCCAAAAGCTTATTGGGTCGATAGCGGTCGGGCCCCGATCCCATCGAGGCGCGCGGCCCAGAGTTGTCGGGTGGTTTCAGTGGGCGCAATGAGGTGTCGGGCTTGATAGAGCGACTCGAGGTTTTCGAGGAGTTCCGGAATGGGAGGTGCGGGACGAGTTCCCATCGCGATCCCGCCCAGAAGGCCAGCCCGGAGAAAGCGCGCGGCCGTTTGTGGATTGTCGTTTTGCAAGTGGGAGCGTCCGAGAATCGTGAGACACCGAAGAGCAGCTGGATTCTTGAAACTGGCCAGACGGGCGGCGGTGGCCAGGCTTTCCCGCTTCCCGGTGAGTTGTCCGATTTGCAAGGCCAGCTCGGGATCGCCAAGGGTTGCCCGCAGGATTGTTTCGGGATCACCCTTCTGGTTGAGCTGGAAGTCGAACCAGCGGAGCACCGGGTCGACCGGGTCGAGCACAAGGGCTGCGGCGAGAGCTTGGCGTCTCTGGTCAAGTGGGCAGGTGTCGGACCGGATGAGGGTGACCAGGTCGCCGGTGGAAAGTTCGTGCCAAGCCGCTGCCAAGACCATCTCGAAGGCTCCGGGCGTTCGCAAATAAAGGGCGTTCTGGTAGAGGGGATCAGCGGGAAGAAGAAATTTGTCGGGGGCATCCGCGATTCGACTCACGAGCAGGCGACGAGCCTCGACCTGGTCATGCGCGAGGAAATCACGAACCCGGTCAATCAGTTCGGTGGGTGAGGTGGTCGGGTTTTGATTACGGAAAAAATCGTACCAAAAGGCGGCAACCCGGGGCGGGTGGTCGAGAAAAGGAGCGACCGCCCGGTCCCTCTCAAAAGGGTGAGCGGAGGTCAGATGCGGTTCGAGCGGGATGATCTCGGAGAGGGGCAGCATTTTTCGCATCATGCGAATGGCCTTGGCTCGCTGGGTTGCGCTTGAGATTCCGCTCCCGAGGAGTGGTCGGAAGGTGGCGAGGGCCTGCCCGGTTTGTCCTTCGTGGAGGTATTGCGCGGTCAGGGTGAGTCGCACCGCAGGGTGCTGTTCCGGATCGAGGTCGGCGAGGACGCCTTCGCTCAGGGTGAGGGCTTCTTGACGATGTCCGGTCCGCCAGAGCAGGTTGATGGCCGAGTCTGGATGGCCTTCACTGGCCAATCGTTCGGCTGCCTCGACTGGGTGGGCGAGGGCCGTCAGGGTGCGGGCCAGGGCAGGCCAGTCGGCGAGGACGCTGGAGGTGAGAGCCTCGGGGTCAGGCTCACCCGGAGGATCTCCAAAGGCGAGGTGCAATGCCGGGAGAAGCGGAGAATCAGCATCAGGAAGCCCTTCCGGGGGAAGGATTTTGTTGGCGAGCAGGCGGCTTTCGTAGGCAAGGATCGGGGGCATTCCTTCGCTTTCGGCCAGTCTCAGGATGGCGTGGTCGTCGAGTCGGGCCCGGGCCCGGAAAAGATTCAAAGCATTGCCCCAAGGTCCATCAACCGGGCGAGGGGGAAGGTCGGCGAGATGTTCGAGAAAGGCGATGGCGCAGGCACCCTCGGGGGTTTCGCTGTGCGCGAGTAACTGTGAGAGCGTTTCGAGCGCGAGTTCGAGGTCTCCGCGGAGGACCGCCAGGCGGGCAAGGGTGTGATGAGTTTCGGTGGGGAGGCTTTCGAATTCCCGCCGAAGGACGCCCTGAATGACGCGAAGATCGCTGTTGGCGAGAATCGCAATCATTCTCTCCTTTTGAGGGATCTCCTGGTTGCAGAGGGTGCCGATGAGAATTGCGCGGGCCTCGTCGGTGAAGGCATAGGTCAGGAGGTCTCCCCATCGCCTCCGATCCTCCAGGAGGGTTTCGAGACAGGTCTCGGTTAGGGAAACGCGGTCTTTCGCCGGGGTTTGCTGGTCCGAAAGCCATTGATTGAGGAAAAAAAGTGCGACCGGATGGCCAGCCTTGTGACCGAGGAGGTCGCCGAGCCGGGCACTGCGGTTCTTGGGAACCGCCCGGTCGGCGCGTTCCGTCAAGGCCAAGAGGTCCCCGGGCGCTTCGGGCCCCAGGCCCATGCTCATTCTCTTGAGGACAAAAGTCGCCCGAGTGGCCACTTCAGGGTGAGAGTCTCTCGCGAGCGCCCGCAGGATCGGAAGGCCATCCGATCCGCTCTCCCAAAGTTCGAGGGTGAGAGCCT
>JALQTQ010000150.1 GCA_023263995.1 Akkermansiaceae bacterium
ACTTCGAAACACTGGGCCTCGAAGAGGGTTCTGAGGACCTCGTGGATACGGTAACCATCCGCCACCGCGACTCCATGAAACAGGAACGCATCGCGATCAACGACCTGCTGCCCTGGCTGCTTGAGCGTATCCGGTAAGGCAAGCCCCGAAATACCACGCCACCTTTTCCTGCGCTCTGAGGCTACGCCCTCACTCCGGTGACGACGAGAACGATCAAGAGAGGAACCCAGCAAAGGGCGAGTGACAGTCCTTTTCCGGGAACCGTCCGGTGCATCATCCACGCCGTCATGAACAAGTAGGCATGGGCGAAGACGAAGGCCGCCATCATCAGGGGAATGGGCCACGCGAGTGGCGTGAGTAATCCTACCAAGGCCATCACGGGAACGAACGAGGCCACGGTCAAAAGGATCCGGCCCACGGTGTTCATCTCCAGTCCTACTTTCCCGCCCCCGCCGAACACGGCGGCCTGCCCCTCCCCTCTCTTGATTTTCCGGAAGCCGCCCTTGTTCTCATTTGGCTCGGCCGGTTTCGGGAAACGACGCCATTGACTCATGGCGTTACGCTATCCGGGATCGCCTGCTCCGCGATGGGAAAACTCCGCCATTTTTGCCATCACGCTCCCATCCAAGCCGCCAACTCTCGCTTCAAAGCCGGGGTGGTGCTGGCGTGGAACTCTTCCGGCAATTCGATGGTGGCTCGTTTCCCGGCGCCATTCTGGACGTGGATCAGGACCGGAGTCTTGCCGGGATACTCGACCAGAATATCCCGGATCCGGTGAAGATCTTCCGGTGAATGACGCCCCGTCCAGAGGGTCAGTTCCACCAACCCGTCTTTCTTGCTCCGCGGTGCCCTGAGTTCCTTGATCTGTGAGCCCGTCAACCGCCTCTGCTCGGTCCGTTCGTCCACCGAGATCTGAGCTTTGAATTGGATGACCTTGCCGGCCACCATCAATCCGGCATCCCGGGCCGGCAGATAACTCTCGCTCCAGCAAACCATCTCACGGTCCCCAGTGAAGTCCTGCACCACCACTACCCCGAAAGCCTTGCCCGACTTGGTCATCTTGTGCTCCACACTCCGGATCATGCCCGCAAAGGAATACCTCGCCCGCTTGTCGCGCAGGTCGAGTTCGTCCAGCAGGCCCAGCTTCACGAAGCGGTCCGAATCGATCACGCCCCGGTATTTATCGAGTGGATGCCCGGTGACATAAAAGCCCAGAAGTTCCTTCTCGTGCTCGAGTCGCTCGTCCTTGGGCCACTCCGGGACCGCTGGCCCGTCCCCAGTCACGGGCGGAGGAGCCGCGAATTCCATGGCATCAAACAAGCCGCCCTGCCCCGCACTACGGTCCCGCTGGGCGCTGCTGGCACTCGCCACCACCTTTTCCAGCCGCTCGGTCATCCCCGCGCGCGTCTCTCCGGTCCAGTCGAGCGCCCCCGCCTTGATGAGGTTCTCGAGAATTCGTTTGTTGATGACCTTGGAGTCCAACCGGTTGCAGAAGTCATCCAGCGATTGAAACTCCCCGTTCTCCTCGCGCTCTTTGATCGCCATCGCCATCGCGGCACTTCCCACGTTTTTGATGGCCGAGAGCCCGTAGCGGATCCCCTCGCGCCCCCCCAACATGGCCTCGGGAGCGAAACGCAAACGCGACTTGTTCAGATTGGGCGGCAGGATTTCAATCCCCATCCGGAAACACTCGTTCACGAAGACGCTGATCTTGTCGGTGTTGGTGATCTCATTGGAGAGCAGAGCCGACATGAATTCGATCGGGTGATTCGCCTTGAGATAACCGGTCCAATAGGAAATGAAGCCATAACATGCCGAGTGCGACTTGTTGAATCCGTATCCCGCGAACCCCGCGATCTTGTCAAAAATCTGGTTGGCGGTGCGTTCGTCGATCTGGTTCGTCTTTGCGGCCCCCTCAACAAAAATCTCCCGCTGCTTGGCCATCTCAGCTGGCTTCTTTTTCCCCATCGCCCGACGCAAGATATCCGCTCCGCCGAGGGTGTATCCCGCCAACATCTTGGCCGCATTCTGAACCTGCTCCTGGTAGATCATGACCCCGTAAGTGTCACCACAGATTTCCTCAAGAAGGGGATGTTCGTAGAGCGGCTGCTTCCGCCCCTCCTTCACCTCAATCATCTGATCGATGTATTGCATTGCTCCCGGTCGGTAGAGGGCGAGCAAGTCGATGATGTCCTCAATCCGGTTGATCCCGTACTTCCGGCAGGTCTCGACCATCCCGCCGCTTTCCAACTGGAACACCCCCATCGTTTCCCCGGCATTCAGCATCTTGAAGGTGGTCTCGTCCTCCAGGCTGATGTCATAAATATCGAAGTCCGGGGTGTGCTTGCGGATGTGGTCCACCGCCTCCTGAATCACCGTCATGTTTTTCAGCCCCAGAAAGTCCATCTTGAGCAGCCCCACGTCAGTGATCGCCCCCATGTCATACTGCGTCACCACCTCCCCTTCGTTACCCCGCGTGAGGGGCACGTGTTCATCGAGCGGCCGATCCCCGATCACCACCCCGGCGGCATGGACCCCGACATTGCGGCTCAACCCCTCCAATTTGAGGGCATATTCCCAAAGCTCTTGGTAGGTGGAGCTACTCTCGATGACCTCGCGGAGGTCCGCCTTTTCCGCGAATTCCTTGGCCAGCTTCACCCCGGGCTTGGCCTCAATCATCTTGGAAATACGGTCAGCTTCCCCATAGCTGATACCCATCACCCGGGCCACATCGCGGATCACCGACTTGGCTCCCATTGTGCCGTAGGTGATGATGTGCGAGACGTTACGTTCCCCGTATTTCCGACGGACATATTCGATGACCTCGGGTCGCCGGGTCTGGCAAAAGTCAATATCGACATCCGGCGGCGAGACCCGCTCGGGATTGAGAAAGCGTTCAAAGAGGAGCCCGAAGCGAATCGGGCAAATGTCGGTGATTCCCATGGTGTAGGCCACCAGGGAACCAGCGGCCGATCCCCTTCCCGGGCCCACCGGGATATTCTGATTCTTGGCCCAATTGATGAAATCAGCGGTGATCAGGAAATACGAAGAAAACTTGAGTTGGATGATAATGCCCATTTCATACTCAAGCCGCTCGATGAGTTCCCGATCCTGCGCCCTTTCCTTACCATACCGTCTCTCCAGTCCTTCAAAACAGAGCTTTCGGAAATATTCGTTGGGGGTCGATCCGTCGTCTGGCTGGAACTCGGGGTATTTCTCGGAAGACGTGGGGTCGAGTTGGAAGGTCACGTTGCACCGTTCCGCAATCTCGAGAGTGGCATCGCAAGCCCCCGGGTATTCCGCGAATAACTCCCGCATCTCCTCGGCGGTCTTGAAATAGACCTCGGGGGAGTAGCGCATCCGGTTTTCATCGATCAGCAGGCGGCTCGTGCCGATGCAGATCATGACGTCGTGAGCCTCGTGATCCTCCCGGTTCAGAAAATGGACATCGTTAGCCGCGACCAACGGCACCCCTAGTTTTTCCGAAAAGCGGGCGAGGGTCTCGCGAATCTTGGCTTGTTGCTCCATCCCGTGGTTGTGGATCTCGAGATAGAAGTTCTCCTTCCCGTAGATTGCCATCAGCTCCTGTGCGGTCTCCCACGCCTTCTCCTCATTGTTCTGCAGGATCCATTCGTTCACCGGCCCGGAAATGCAACCCGATAAGCAAATGAGCCCTTCGGCATGCTCCTGAAGCACCGTGCGGTCGACCCGAGGCTTTCCATACCACATGCCTTCGAGGTGTCCCTTGGAGACCAGCTTCTGTAAATTGATCCAGCCGATGTTGTTCTCCGCCAAGAGGGTCAAGTGGCAGGCCCGTTTGCGCCCCGCGATTTCTTCCCTTTTCTCCATCGACTCCGGAGCGAGATAGATTTCACAACCGAGGATGGGCTTGACTCCGGCCTCTTGGCAGGCCTTGTAAAAGCTGACCGCCCCATAAAGATTGCCATGATCGGTCATGGCGACCGCAGGCATTCCCAATTCTTTTGCCCGCGCCGCCACCTCCGCGGTCCGGCAAGCCCCGTCCAAAGTCGAATATTCGGTGTGCAGGTGCAGGTGGACAAACGATTCCGACATCGCCTGAACATGCTCTCACCCGACCCAATTTTGAATCCTGAATTCGCGACAGGTCGATTTTGTTGATAACTCGGTGTCCCTTAAAAAAAATCATGTGACCTTTTTAACGAGACCCCATGTCCGATATCGACCTCGATCATGGGCTGGGGTCCATTGATGATGGTTTTACACGATTTCAGGCCTGTCGGGATCCCTTCCGTCAATTCCTTCCAAGAGGGATTTCTCAAGCGAAAGCCGGGCCCTCTCAAATTCCTCCTCGTTCATTGCGCGGGGGAGATTCCTCGGTTCCTCGAGAGTGACGCGCACCTTGCTAAAGGGTTTGGGGATCTGAAAGCGGTCCCAGCTGTTCAGACACCAGCATGATCGGTATTCGACCCGCATGACCACCACCGGCAAGCCCGTGGTCTGCGCCAGCTTCACCACGCCCGGCTGCAGTTGGTATCGCGGGCCTCTCGGGCCATCGGGAGTGATCACACGATCTTTCCCCTCGATGGCGGCCCGCCGCAGCGCGACGTGGGCCGCCGCGCCCCGACGGCTGCTCGATCCGTGTACTGCGCCGACCTTGAAGACCTTGACCGCTGCCGCAAGAGCAGCGCCGTCCTTACTGGCGCTGGTGAGCACCACGACCTTCCGCGTCGGATACATCTTCCGCCAGAGATAGGGCGAAACCATGATTCGGTTGTGCCAGAGAATGTGAATGACGGGAACACCCGAGGAATTGATCCGCTCGACCGGCCCCTCCACCTCGCGCCGCAGGGTCATTCCCAGAAGCCGGATCAACCAGCCGCCAAGACGACCACCGGCCCGGGCCTTCCACGAGGTTCGGATATCATTTCGCGGTCCCACGCCCATTGCTTTATCCACTCATGACCACAAAGCCAGCCTCCAAAAAACGCAACTCATGGGTGATGCATTCCAGACGATCCTCGGGCTCGTGGGTGATGTAGAGAATCTGGGTCATGCCGGTCAGCGCTATGCGGTCAATGACCTCGAGGACAAGAGCGCGGTTCAAGGCATCCAGTCCTTGGCAAGGTTCATCCAGCACCAACAAAGGCGGTTGCTTGACCAAGGCCCGCGCCACCAGAAGCAAGCGCTGTTGCCCATAACTCAAGGTTCGGAACCCCCGGTTGCTCCAAGCGCCCATCCCGATGACCTCGAGCCAGTCTCGGGCGATCTGCCACTGGGTCGGACGCACCTGCCGGTATAGCCCAACGCTGTCGAAAAAACCTGAGGCCACTACCTCCAGAGCCGTTGATCCGACCCGATATTGTTGGTGCAAGGCCGGGGAAATGATCCCGACGAATCGCTTGATGTCCCAAATCGACTCACCGCTGCCCCGTCGCATCCCCATCACCGTGACCTCGTTGCTATAGCACTGGGGGTGGTCGCCCGTGACGAGATTGACCAAGGTCGATTTCCCACAGCCATTGGGACCCGAAATCTTCCAGTTCTGGCCTCGCTCGACCGTCCAGTCAAAAGAAGAAATGATCTCCCGACCACCGTGCGTCACGGTGACCTCGTTCATCAGGACCAACGGTCCGTCGGGCACCTCGAGCTCAATTCGCTTCGGCAACCGGACCCCGCCCCGCTTGATCCCCATCAGTTGGCGGAAAACCTCATTCCTCATGACTTCCTCTCGCTCTCCGGCGAGGACGATCTTTCCACCATCAACGCAGGCCAAATGACTCACCAACCCGTCGAGATCGCTCAGACGGTTGGCGACCAAAATGAGCCCCCTCCCCATGAGCAAGCTCCGCAAGGGGTCTCGAAAATCCTGGTCAAGGCCGTCGAAAGGCTCGTCCAACACCAAAAGATCGGGTTCCGCCACCAAGGCCCGGGCCAGCATCAGGCGACGGCGCTCACCAGTCGACAAGGTCAGAAAGCCCTGCGCCATGCGCGCGGAGAGCCCGAGCATCTCTGCCACTGCCTCACTGTTTTTCCTCTCTGTCGAGGCCTCGTCGATCAATTCCCGCACGGTCCTGCCGTAGTCGACCCGATCAAGAAATTCGCTATCGTCCTCGCGGACCTCACGTTCGAGAAGGGCGTCTTCCAACTCGAAAGACACCATGGCCCCGCCGTATTTCTCCGCCAAATTGGTTGCCAAGCGCGTCTTGCCAGACCCATTTCGTCCGACCAGGCCCCATCGCTCTCCCGGTTGAATCTCAAGCTCCGCCATCACGAAAACGGGCCGAATTCGCCTCCTTCCAGAGCCGCCAGCAAGCCAAGAACCCCGGGGCAAAATTTTCGGGCACCGCCCCGACCCAGACGTCAATCTGCTCCATCGTGAACCATTCCCCATACTCGATCTCAACACAGGGAAAACGGACCGGCCCGGTGGCCAAAGTGGCAAACAAGCGAACGTGCTCCCACCCGGTGTCGGCATGTGCCCCGAGCTTCCCGACCTCTCGGATTTCCAAATCGACCAAGCCGAGTTCTTCTTGCAACTCGCGCCGCGCACAATCCTCGTATTCCTCTCCGGCATCGACATGCCCGGCCGCACTGGAATCCCACAAGCCCGGGCAGCAATCCTTGAGACGCGAGCGTTTCTGGAGGAAGATCTCTCCTTTTTTATTGAGGACAAAAAGATGCACCGCCCGATGCGTCAGCCCCTCCTGGTGGACGACATCGCGACGCTCGCTTCCGATGACCTCATCGTCAGCGTTCACCACCGCCAACATTTCGTGAGCTCCTTGGCCTTCTTCCTTCTCAAAAAGAGGGTCGACTTCCCTGCTGAGAGTCACCCAATCATCGAGCGAGAGCTCCTCGGCCCGCACCGTTTCGGTCAAGCCAAGCTTCACGCTCACCTTTTCCCAGTCGATCCCGGAAGGAAGGTTTTTACGCAGTTGCTTACGACGTTGCGCAAACCCCCGTCGCACCAACTCGTCGAACAAACGCCGATCGTGCACCGGCAAATCGGCCTGACGCGGCACAAGAGTCATGACCGTCGAATCGATCATGGGACGAGGGATGAAACAACTCGGGGGCACCACCTTGACGGCTTCGGCCTGCCACTCGCACTGCATTCGCAAGGTCAAGACACCGTAATCTTTGCATTTCGGACCGGCCAAAATGCGATCGATCATTTCCTTTTGTAACATGAGGACTGCTCGCCGAAAAGGTGAGGGCCCCTTGAGGAAATTGCGAAGAATGGCCCCGCCCGCCGAATAAGGAAGGTTGCCGAGGAGTTTGATCTTTCGATGGGCAAAGAAGGGACGCACGTCAATCCGGACAGCATCCTCGTGAAACACCGTGACCTCCGGGCGATCGGAGAAACGCCTCCGCAAGTATTCGGCCAGACGACGGTCGAATTCGATCAAGATGATCCGGGCGACCCGGCCCACGAGATGCTCGGTGAGCGCCCCCGTCCCCGGCCCAATCTCAACCACGGTGTCTGCTTCCTCCGGCTCAAGTTGATCCACGATCCAAGCCGCCGTGTTTTGGTCGACAAGAAAGTTCTGCCCAAGCTTTTTCGACGGCACCACCCCGGCCTCGCTCAAGATTTCTCGCAACTCACTCGCCGTCACCGCCCCCTTTCAATTGCCGCCGGGCGAATTGTCCATTACAAAAGATCGCACGGTGACCCTAGCCACCAACATCACCATTGCTCGTTTCCTCCTCATCCCGATCTTCGTCTGGATTGCGGTGCGATACGGTCGCAGTGTCGAAGCTTCCGCGCCCGATGAATCGCTGCGCTGGCTTGCCCTTACCGTCTACACCTTGGCCTCGGTGCTCGACGGGGTCGATGGCTGGATCGCCCGACACTTCAACCAGAAGTCCCTCACCGGAGCCGTTCTCGACCCAATCACCGATAAAACCCTTCTTATGTGCGGGCTCGCCACCGCCACTTTTATCAATTGGGGCATCGACTGGCACCTCCCACTTTGGTTCATCATCCTCGTCATCGTCCGTGATCTCGAAATCCTCGGTGGCGTCGCCATTCTCTATCTTATCAACAAAAAGGTTCCTATTCAGCCGCACTGGACGGGCAAAGTCTGCACTGCCACCCAGATG
>JALQTQ010000151.1 GCA_023263995.1 Akkermansiaceae bacterium
AACAGCCAACTCCGGAACTCTCCCTCGTCTGGCACCATCGGCACCGCCTCCTTGCGACGATCGGCCAAGCAGGCCAGTCGTTCTGGTATTGGCACGGCACCGACTCCCAGCTCCTCCTCCATGACATCGAGAAACTTGGCGGGATGGGCCGTCTCCAGCACCACCGTCTGGGAGTCATGGTGATCCTGCCGCCAGGCTTCAGCGGCCAACCAGCCGACTGCACCGTGAGGCTCGAGCACGTAGCCGGTCTCCTTCTTGATCCGACGAATCACCGCGCGGGTCTCTTTGTCATCAAAAGCGAAACCGGCCACTCTTTCCTTCATCGCCAGCCACTCCGATCCGAAAAGGTCTTCGAGGCGGGCAAAGTTACTCGGGGCCCCGACATCCATCGCATTGGAAATGGTGGCAACGCTCGGGCGCGGTCGGTATCGGCCCTCCCGAAGGTATTCCGGCACAACATCATTCCGGTTGGTGGCCGCCACAAAGTGATCCACTTCCAACCCCAAGCGCTCGGCCAAGAGACCGGCGGTGAGGTTGCCAAAATTCCCGCTCGGCACCACGAAGACCGGCTTCACCCCTTCGGGCAACTGCTTTGCCGCTTCGAAATAATAAAAACTCTGCGGCACAAGCCGGGAAATGTTGATGGAATTCGCCGAGGTGAGATTGAGCCGTTCGGACATCTTCCGATCCAGAAAAGCTGATTTCACCAGTCGCTGGCAGTCATCGAAGGTTCCTTCAACTTCCAACGCGGTGATGTTGCCACCCAAGGTGGTGAGTTGCTTTTCCTGTAATCCACTCACCTTTCCCTTGGGATAGAGAATGACCACCCGGGTCCCATCGACGCCGTGAAAGGCGCTGGCCACCGCCCCTCCGGTGTCACCACTGGTTGCGACCAACACAGTCAGCAATCCTTCATCCTCCCGGGTGAGCCACCCCATCAAACGAGCCATGAAGCGGGCCCCAAAATCCTTGAAGGCCAAGGTCGGCCCGTGAAACAACTCGAGCACCTGCTCGCCCGGCCTGACTTCCACCAGGGGTGCCGGAAAATTGGCCGCCTCATGCACCATGGTCGCCAGTTCGCCGTCCGGCACGCTGCCCTGAAAGACGAGGCGAGAGATTTCAAAGCCGATCTCTCCCAGCGACATCCCCCGCCAGTTCGCCCAGAACTCATCACTCAAGCGCCCCAACTCGCAGGGCATGTAAAGACCATTGTCGGGAGGAAGCGAACGAAGAACCGCTTCCTTCAAATCAACCCGGGTCGCCGGGCTAAGAGTGCTGTAAAATTGCTGCGCCATCAGTCGATCACACGGACGCCGGTCTTGTTGACGCGGGAGACGTAGAGCTGGTTTGCAAGATCCACCGAATTGAAAACCGAAGTGATGGTCTCGCCCACCCGACGCGCTGTTTCCTCTCCTTCGCACAATCCGAAAACACTCGGCCCTGCACCCGAGATGCTGAACCCGAGCGCTCCAGCCGCCATCGCCGCTCGCTTCGCCCGGTAAAACTCAGGGATCAACTTCTGGCGACGCGGTTCCGCGATGACATCGTGCACCGATCGGCTGATCATCCCGTAGTCCTCTTGAATCAATCCGCAAATCAATCCCCCGAGGTTGCCAATCTGCTGGGTGACATTGGCCAAAGGAACCTCGGAAGGCAAAATCTCCCTCGCCACCCGGGTCAAAATCTCGATGTCCGGATGCACCACGGCAGCCCAGAGGTTGGAGGGTACCGGCAGTTGGGCGATGTCGAGTTCCTGATTGTCCCTGATAAAGACGATCCCGCCGAGCAAACAGGGACCAACATTGTCAGCATGCCATGCCCCGTCCGCGCTCGCTTCCCCAGTCATCGCAAAGGACAGCAGTTGCTTTTTGGTCAAGGGCTCCCCGATCAACTTGTTGACGGCGTAAGCCCCAGCCACCGCACTTGCGGCACTTGATCCCAGTCCACTCCCAAAGGGCATCTTCTTGTGAATCTCAAGTTCGATCCCGAGGTCGAGCATGCCAAGATGCTTCAACAAATCGAGTGCGGCCACCCCCGCGGTATTCTTCTCCACCTCCAGGGGAAGCTTGCCGTCGTCCCCGGTGATTTGACCAATTCGCAAACCCGGCTCGCCCACAAAACGGGCCACCACCTCATCGCCTGGAGCCTCAATGGCGAAACCCAAGACATCGTATCCACAAGCCACATTGGCCACCGTGGCGGGTGCAAAAACCCGCACTTCCTTCACTGTCTCGTTGTCCATCAGCCCGCAGGCGGTATCAAATGACCTCGATTCCCGCAATCCTTACCTGCCTTGCAAGCCAACACCCGTCCGCTATCGTCTCCCCGTGCTCGATTTCAAACTTTTCAATATCCCGGTGCGTATCCAACCGCTCTTCTGGCTCGGTGCCTTTGTCATCGGCGGAGGCTTCTCCATCCAGGGTCGCGAAGGCCTGATCACGACCCTCCTGGCCATGGCCGCCATCTTGATCTCCATCCTCGTGCACGAACTCGGGCACGCCCTGACCAGCCGAAAACTCACCCGCGTGAACCCCTCGATCGAATTGGTCGCCTTTGGCGGCTTCGCCCGCCCCAACACCCACCTCACTCCACGCGAAAGCTTCCGGGTGACCTGGGCCGGCCCTCTCGCCGGATTCGGCCTCTTTCTCGCCACGGTCGTTGTTCTCATCGGTCTCTTCGGGCCAGCCGATGGCTTCCACTTCGCTTCCTTCGTGACCTTTCCCTGGACCGACGGACGAGCCAGCGATCTCCTGATCATGGCCGAGATGAACCGTCACGCGCTCTCCTTCGTCACCACTTTCCTCTGGATTAACTTCTGGTGGAGTGTCCTCAATCTCCTGCCCGTCTTCCCTCTCGATGGGGGCCAGATTTACGCTTCAATGGAAGAATCGGCCCTCAAGGTCTTCCGTGTCGGGATGATCACGGCCGGCCTCGCGGCGCTGGCCTTCCTCTATTTCCGCATGCCCATTGGGGCCATCCTGTTTGGCTTCCTCGCCTATCAAAACTATCAGCGTCAGCAGGAAATCACCGGCGGACGGGACTTTCGTTAGCCAAAGAAGAGCAACCTCACTCCCGCCAGCACCGCGAAACCGACGATCATCCACTCGAAGACCCGCTGCGAGATCAACTGGAGCAACTGCCGTCCGGCAAAAATCCCCAACAGAATCAGGGGGACCAGCTTGAGATTTAACCAGAGACTTTCCGTCGTGGTGTAACTCAGCCCCCCCATGAAAGGGAGCTTGATGAGATTGATGAGTAGAAAGAAACGGGCCCCCACCCCGATCAATTCCATCTTCGGAAGTTGCCGGGCTAAAAAATACAACTGAAATACCGGTCCGGCGGCGTTGGCAATGGTGGTCGCCACCCCGGCAAAGCCTCCCGCCGCCATTCCGAAGCCACCAGAGTGCGCGAGGCGATGAACGAGAGCAGGCGCAAATCTTTTCACCAATTGCAAGGCGACCATGACCAAGATCAAGCTCCCGATCACCGGCTTGGCCCATGCTTCGGGCATCGCCTTGAGGAGCAAAAATCCCAGCGCCATTCCCAGCAAGGCCGGCGGTAGGAGAGCCCAGACCGGGGCCCACGAAGCATGACGCCGAAACATCGGATACACACTGAGGTCCGCCACGATGAGCATGGGGAGCAACACCCCCACCGAGGCCTTGCCAAACAACTCAGCCATGAGAAACACCGGGATCAATCCGAGGCCCGAGAAACCGGCCTTGCCCAACCCGACGCAAACCGCTGCGAAACCCACCAAAAGCCAACCACTCAACCCTTCGATCACGGGCCTCTTGTTCGCCAATTCGCCCCGCGAGACAAGCAGGCTTTCCTCCGACTTTGCCTTACGATATGACCCTCCGCCCGTGAGATGGCTCTTTTTTATCCCCTTCCTCTTCCTTCTATGCCATTGCGGCACGCCTTCGCCACCCCGATGTTGCGCCCCCCCACCGGCCTCGCGAACTCCGGCGGCCCCACTTGTTGCCGAGGCTGCCGCGGCGTGGGCCCAGTTGGGCCGCGCTCCTTCTCCGGTTGCCCGGGAAGCCTACAACGAGGCCGTCCGAAAGCTGTTTGATCAACTCCGTTGCAGCTCGGAAACTTGGGCCCAGAAAGCACAGAAGTTGGGCACCACTCTGGACCCCAACCGCCCCCTCCCCCCCGGACTTACCCTACGCGACCTTGAAACCCTTGTTCCGGCTTCGAGTGTTCCCCTCAAAGGAATGGGAGAACGACATGCCGATCCCGGGATCGGGGTGCCGGTGGTCGGATGGAAGTCCGCGAGAACCATCACCGAACGAAGCTTTCCCTTTGCTCCGCCCACCGGCATCCCGCTCAACCTGACTGCCGTCCTCGATTTTTCGTCCAACCCTCCCTCCTGGCATTTCCTGTCGAGTCCCAAACAAACCACGATCTCAGTAGGACGACGCAAAGAGCCCCTCGCTGTCGATTGGTCGGCATCCGGCGGCCTCTATTGGCATCTCAGCAATCTCGACGACACCAGTCTCATCAAGGTCTTTCTGCCCAGTCGCCTTATCGACCACGACGGTCTTTTTCTGACCAGCCCCTACGATCCTCGCAAGATTCCCGTGGTTTTTGTCCATGGCCTGAATTCCAGCCCCGGCACATTCAAAAGGCTCTACAATCATCTCGTCGGACAACAATGGTTCCGAGACCACTACCAAGCCCTCTTTTTCAGCTACCCCACCGGCATCGGGTGGCCCTACAACGCCGCGAAGTTCCGACGACGACTTCGCGAAGCCCGCGCATACGCAGCCACCCAAGGATCCCTCGATCAATGGGACAAGATGGTCGTGGTCGGGCACTCGATGGGCGGGGTGATCTCCCGGGCCTCCCTGGTTGATCCCGGCACCCGTTTTTACGATGCCTCCTACAATCGCCCGCTCGAAAAGCTCCGGGTCTCAGGATCCACTCGGCGAGCGATCGAGAGCATCCGCCTCTATCAACCTCTGCTCTCGCCCTCCCGCGCCATCTTCATGGCCGCCCCCCACCGCGGCTCTCCGATGGCCGATCGAGGAGTGATTCACTGGCTCAGCTCGCTGGTTCGCCTCCCCAAAACTCTCACCATCGATTTTGCCACTGCTACTCTCGATGAGATCGGGCGGGCCATCCAAAGCAACGGCGAAACCCGCCCTCCGTTGACTTCTTTCGGAACCCTGAGCCCCACTTACAAGCCGTATGCTGCCATCAACCAATCGCCTTTCCGTCCCGGTCTGATCTTCCACTCCATCATCGGAAACCGAGGCAAGGGCAAACGACAAGGAAGCACCGACGGTATCGTGCCCTACTGGTCCTCCCATCTTCCGGGAGCACAATCCGAAACGATGATTCCCGCCAACCACACCCTGACTGGTCATCCCGAAACCATTGCCGAGGTGAGCCGGATCCTACGACTTCACCTCAAAAAGCGGTGAAGCCACGAAAGCAATGCTTGACCGTGCCCGAGCCCGTTTGCACTTTGTGGCCATGCTGACCCGCAAGCACATCGAACTCGGAGCCAAGATCTACATCGTCGCCCTCATCGTGGTCTTCTCAATCTACCTCGTCGATGTCCTCCAGATGATGGGGATTTTGGACTAAGGCGCCCACACTTCAGTCCGCAACCTCGGCGAATGGCACTTCGCCCTCTTTTTCTCGGCGCTGGACGGGGCTTTGGGCAAACGGTTTTTTACAGGGAACTCCGTGTCTTCCTACAGGCCGAGCCCGCGGCCACCGCCCACCACGTGGCCCAGAGTGAGATCACCGATCGACGTTGGTGTAGACCGCTTGCACGTCCTCATCGTCCTCTAGTTTGTCGACGAGGGCATCGATGTTCGCGATCTGCTCGTCAGTGAAGGTCTGCGGGTTATTTGGAATCCGCTCCAAACTGGCCTTGGTGACCTCCACACCGAGACGTTCAAAAACCTCGGTCATTTTGCCAAAAGCGGTGAAATCCCCGTAAGCCAGCCCCATGTCGCCCTCCACCTCCAACTCCTCAAGGCCGGCATCGATCAATTCTAGTTCCAGTTCTTCCAACTCCACCCCGGCCGGGTTGAACTCAATCACGCTTTTGCGGTCGAAGAGAAATTCCAGTGATCCTGAATTCTGCATCTCGCCGCCATTCTTGTTGAAAATTGTCCGCACGTTGGTAACCGAGCGATTGGTATTTTCAGTGGCGCACTCGACGAAGAACAAGCTGCCATGTGGCCCTTTGCCCTCGTAGGAGATTTCCGTGATCTCACCCACATCCTTGCCCGAGGCCCGCTTGATGGCCTTGTCGATGTTGTCCTTGGGCATGTTCTCTGCCTTGGCGTTCATGATCGCCGTGCGGAGCTTTGAGTTCGAATCAGGATCCGGCCCACCTTCTTTCGCCGCCATTGTGATCGATTTCGCCAACTTGGGGAAAATCCGCGACATCTTCCCCCATCGCGCCTCCTTCGAGGCTTTCCGATATTCAAATGCTCTTCCCATAAAGTGTTTCTGTGCCGCAAAAACTACTCACCTCACTTCATTCCGCAATTCCCAATTCACCTCCCGCTCCTACTCAGGGGCTCCCACCTTGCGGCTTTATCCCTCCCAGTCCGCACCGCCATCCTCCCCTTCAAGGGCGTTCCCCGAGTTGACAGAAAAGCAAGATCCCGGATTGCTTTCCGCCAAAAAAAACCAAGCATCCGCCAGATGATCTGCCGAGTTTCCTTTGCCAAGACCGGTCTCCTTTGCGGCCTGTTGGCCGGTTCCTTGTCCCCGGCCACTCCTGTTCCAATCGAGACAAGCGTCGATGCCCAATCGTGGAATCTGCCGGGCGGCGAACCGGGAAGAATCATTTCCGAAACTCCCTGGGTGCAATCGATCGAAGTGCCCACGCTTTCCGACAAAGAAAAAAGCGTGCCGGGAAAATGGCGCGGGGTGATTTCGATCGACTCATACGGCGTGACCAGCGAGGGCTCCGGCAGTCTTCTTTTGGAGGCGATTGATCCCGCTTCCGGCGGCGCTTTTGCGAAGACCACGCTGGAGGTCAAGGGGAGTGCCCCCCGGGCAAATTGGGCCGTGATTGCCTCTTCGGAACAACCAGGCTCCGCAGCCGCCACCGTCTTTGACGGTGACCCTCAAACCGATTGGCACACCCGATACGGCCAAGACCAACCCAAGCCGCCCCACTGGATCGGCCTGATGTTTGGAAAGCCCACCACCATCGAGGGGCTCGACTACCTCCCCCGGCAAGGCGGCTTCACCAACGGGGTGGCCCGGAACTACCGGGTCGAGGTTTTGAAAATGGGCGGCGATTGGACCTCGATTGTCCGGGGCCAAACCACCCGGGAACTTGCCGAAACCCGCCAACCCTTGCAAATCCGCTTTCCCACTGAAGAGACCGTCGACGGAATCCGCATTGTCATCGAAAGCGACTGGAGCGGCGGGGGATTTGGAACGGCAGCCGAAATCACCGTGCCGGGATACCCGCTCCCGCCCCGCGACAAAGCCGTCGCCCCTTCGACCCGTGCTTGGATGGAAATCCCCCCGGCCCTCATGTCGGCCCTCGAAGGCAAAACGATGGGCGTGCGCATTCGCTCCACCGGCAAGTCACCGGTGGTCATCGGGAAAGTGAGACTCTGCCGCGTGCACGAGGCCCCCACCCGCAAACTTCTCGGACGCTCGAACGGCGGGCTTGGTCCGGACCTTCTCGGGGCCGGCCTGCTGGGATTTGAGGCCCTCATCGAACACCGTCAGACCGCCTTCACCCTCATGGAGGTTCGCAAGAATTCCCCAGCGGATAAGGCCAAGCTGGTCAAAGGCGACGTCGTGGTCTCGATCAACGGCACTCCTCTTCCCCCAAACGATCTCAACCCGGGATGGACCTGGTTTGAACAAAGCCACGAGGCCCTGCTCGGGCGCGCCACCGAAAAGGCTCTTTCGTCACAAGCATCCTCCCTCGTCCTTGGAGTCCTTCGCGAGGGCCGGGTAGTAGAGATGCCCGTTTCCCTGCCCCGGCGGAACGCCTTCACCTCCCTCAACCCAGCCGACGACCCTCAGGCCAAGGCGCTCTTGCAAGACCTCCTGGGCTACCTCGCAAGCAGCCAACGC
>JALQTQ010000152.1 GCA_023263995.1 Akkermansiaceae bacterium
CTTCGCCGGGCGGACTTGAATGAACCCTGGCGGGCTGCGAGCCTTTTTGCTTCCGGCTTCGTTGTTCCTTGGTCGTTGGTCCCGACCAATTCCCGCGTCTCGCCTTGCCCGAAGCGAAGATTCTCGGCAGCCCTCAATCGGCCTTTTTCAGACAGCCTCTTGGGGTTGCTTCGGCGGACCTCGGGGACTACCTTCGCCGGGTGACCGAACTACTGGCTCCGGCGGGAAATTGGGATTGCGCGCGCGCGGCGGTGGCCAATGGAGCGGATGCCATTTATTTTGGTCTTCCTCGCTTTAATGCCCGGATGCGGGCCGACAATTTCACCGAGGATGATCTTCCAAAGCTGATGGACTTTCTCCACCGCCACGGAGTCAAGGGCTTCGTCGCTTTCAATACCCTGGTCTTTCCTTCGGAGCTCGAGGGGGCGGCCGAGCAGATTGAAATCATGGCGCGGGCCGGAGTCGATGCCGTCATCGTGCAGGACCTTGGGGCGGCCAAGTTGGTGCAGGAAATTGCCCCGGAGATGGAGCTGCATGCCTCGACTCAAATGACCATCACCTCGCCTGAAGGACTGGCTTTTGTCGATGCTTTCCTTGATCTGGACCGGGCGGTTTTGGCGCGGGAGATGTCGGTCGACGATATCGCGCGGGTCCGCCAGCAGGGTGAGGTGCCGCTTGAGGTCTTCGTGCATGGAGCGCTTTGTGTTGCCTATTCGGGTCAATGTTTAACTTCGGAAAGCCTGGGCCAGCGCTCGGCGAACCGCGGCGAGTGCGCGCAAGCCTGTCGAATGCCTTACGAATTGGTGGTCGATGGGGAAACGAGGCCGATGGGAGAGGTGCGGTATCTGCTCAGCCCACAGGATTTGGCGGCAGTCGATCTCATTCCGGACCTCGTGAAGGCGGGAGTGACGAGTTACAAGATTGAGGGGCGTTTGAAGTCTCCCGAGTATGTTGCCGCGGTCACGAGGGTTTACCGTAAGGCCCTCGACGACGCTGAAATCACCGAGAAGGACCGTTATACCCTCGAGATGATGTTTTCCCGTGGATTGTCCACCGGTTGGCTCGAAGGGACCAATCATCCGCGCCTGACTCACGGGCGATGGGGCAAGAAGCGCGGTGCCCGGGCCGGGCGGATCATCGCTTGCGGTGAAGGGTGGGTGGTCCTCGATGAGATTGCCGTGGTGCTGCAGGCTGGCGATGGCTTTGTCTTTGATGCCGGTGAGGACCGGAACGAGGAGCAGGGAGGAACGATCTGGAAGGTCGAGGGCCACAAGCTCTTCTTCGATCGACGGGCGGGTATCGATTGGTCACGGGTGGCGGTCGGTCAGGAGGTCTGGAAAACAAGCGATCCCAGTCTGGAAAAAGAGGTCAAGAAAAGCTGGAAGGGGGGACGCTTGGAAGAACGAGGCGAGGCCCTTGCGATCACGATTTCCGGTCGCGAGGGCGCGCCGCTGGTGCTGGAGTGCCGGGGGCAGGCAGTGGCCAGTGAAATGCTTCTGATGAAGGCGCAGAAACGTCCGTTGAGCGATGCCACTTTGGCGGAACAACTGGGGCGTTTGGGGGGAACCGGCTTTCAACTTGGGAGCCTGCGCAATTTGCTCGAAGGGGAAGTGATGATGCCGCTGGGTGAACTGAACCGGGTGAGACGTCGCTTGATTGAAGAGTTGAGGGATGAGCCCGAGGTCAGGGATGGCCGTGCCGCGTTGCTGGCCCTGATGCCCGCGCGGACCATTCCCGCTGAAACCCATCCGGAGCTGCGGGTCTTGTGTCGTTCGCTCGATCAGGTGGCGGGGGTTTTGCGGGGCGGGGTGGCGTTCCTTTATTGCGATTTCGAGGACCTGCGGGACTACCGCAAGGCGGTTGAGATGGCGAGAGCCGGCGGGGTCAGGATCTTTCTCGCGACCCCTCGGATTCAGAAACCCAAAGAGACCGCTTTTTTCAAGATGGTCGAAAAGGCCGAACCCGACGGGGTGCTGGTGAGAAATCTAGGTGGGATTTCGTACTTCAAGGAGCGGGAAATTCCGCGGGTGGCGGACTTTTCCCTGAATGTGGCCAACCCGGTCACGGCGGCCTTGCTCATGGAGCATGGAGGCTTTGAGAACCTCACCATCTCGTATGACTTGAATGAAGGTCAGGCTGCCGAGTTGCTGGAAAGCACGCCGCCGGAGTGGTTTGAGCTCACGGTGCACCAGCACATGCCAATGTTTCACATGGAGCACTGTGTGTTTTGCACTTTCCTGAGCGATGGGGGGACGAGCATCAAGAACTGTGGCAAGCCCTGCGATCGTCACAGCGTCCAGTTACGCGACCGGGTGGGGCAACTGCACATTCTCAAAGCTGATGTGGGTTGCCGGAACACCCTGTTCAACGGTCGAGCCCAGACCGGGGCCGGGAGTGTTGATGAGTTTGTCTCCCGGGGACTGCGCCGCTTTCGGGTGGAGTTGTTGGAGGAGGATGCGAAAGGAGCGGCTCGCCTTGTCGGGTGGTATCGTGACTTCCTGACTGGCCAAGGCGAGGCTCAGGATCTGATCCGCAAGCTGGGTGCGGTCGAGCGTCTCGGAGTGACCAAGGGAACGCTCGAGCAGAAGCGGAGCGAGGCTCATGATCTTTGAATGGACTGCCCTTCTTCCCAGCCTCAGCGACCGGGCGAGGTCATGGTCCGGGGTCTACTCCTCCGCGCTCCAGCAAGGGACTCATGGTCTCGCCTCAATACAAAAAAGATGCTTCTCGCCTCGGATGAAGATCTGCTCATCGACGAGTGCCGGAGTGGCGTCGACGCCTTCACCGACGGAATTCGACGCGACGATTTCCAGCTTTTTACCGTCCTTGATCACGACGGTGGTGCCGCTACGGCCGGTGATGAAGACGTGACCATTGGCGGCGACCGGCGAGGCGTAGAGGGTCGAGAGTCCCGGGATGCGCTGGGCCAAGTAGTAGGCTTCTCCGGTCCGGGGATTGACACAAGACACTGTCGCTGATTTCTCCTTGTGGAGGTAAAGGAGGTCACCCGAGAGGAGAGGCGAAGCGAGGTCGGGCATGTTTTTTTGCCAGCTCCAGGCGATGTTGTTGGTTCCGGCGAGATCGCCCCGACCGCTGAGGCGGAAAGCCCCACCGTATGACCCGCGGAAGCTGCTGGTGACGATCGCGAGATCGTCGATCGTGACCGCGCAGGTGACCGGACGCTGGGCTTGGCCCGCCACCCGCCACAGTTCTTTCCCGCTCTTGAGGTCGTAGCTCCGGATAAAGTTTTGGCCGTTCATGATGATTTGTTTCCCGTCCCTGTGCTCCGCTACCACCGGGGTTCCCCAGCTGGTGGGTTCGTCGCGATCGGTTTTCCAGATGGTTTTGCCGGTCAGCTGATCGAGAGCGTAGAGCGCCGATGGCCCTTCGTGATCCCACGGGACAAGAATCATGCCGTCGACCAGGGTGGGCGAACTGCCTTCGCCGAATTCGTTGCGGGTTTTCATCTTGCCGAAGTCATCCCGCTTCCAGACCAGTTCGCCATCCATGGTGTAGCAATAAAGACCGCGTGATCCGAAGTGGGCGTAGACGTGTTTTCCGTCGGTGCAGGGTGAGGCCGAGGCAAAACCATTGGTGGAATGGGTCCCTTCGTGCGGCGTGGCGGTGACGGCGGTTTGCTCCCACAAGAGCTTGCCGTTGGGGCGGTTGAAGCAGAAGACTTTGAAATCAAGTTTGGAAAGACTTTGGCCGTCGAATCCCCGTCCTCCATCCGGTGCCACGGCGGAAACAACGAAGATCTTGTCTTCCCAGACCACCGGGGAGCCGGAACTTCTTCCGGGGACCGCCACCTTCCACCTGATATTTTGGGTTTCGCTCCAAACGAGGGGTGGCTTGGCGTCGGGCGATGAGCCGTTGGCGAGCGGTCCGCGCCACTGGGCCCAGTGGCCGGCCACGGCACTGCAGGTCATTGAGAGAAGGAGAAAGAAAGGGGACTTGGTATTCATGACAGTCGTTGTTGGGGCCTAACAAGTTCCTTGGTGCGCCGACGGTGTCAAGACCGGGCTGAGAACGATGATGAGACGAGAGTGAATTGGCTTTCTCGGGAAGGTCGCCAAAGTTAATGTCCTTGCATGGCCAATCTTGGAAAAGTCCTCATCGTCATTGGAGACGCCTCGGAAACATTGGATACCCTCTATCCCTTTTACCGCCTTCAGGAAGCCGGGATCCAACCGGTGGTGGTGGCTCCGGAGAAACGGCTTTACCAGATGGTGATGCACGAGGTCCGGCCAGGTTGGACCATCACCAAGGAGTGGGAAGGGTATCAGTTGCAGGCCGATCTGAGCTTTGCCGAAGTGAAGCCAGAGAATTATCTCGGGATCCTCTTCTCCGGTGGCCGCGCTCCGGAGTACATTCGGGAAGACGGGGATCTGATCAGGCTGACGCAGTGGTTCTTCGATCACAACAAGCCGATTGCCAGCGTGTGTCACGGGGTCGAGATTCCGGCCCGGGCTGACCGGGTCAGGGGACGCCGCATGGCCACCGTGGCCAAGTGTCAGTTTGATCTCGAAGTGTGCGGCGGGGTTTATGTCGATGAACCCTGCGTCATTGATGGCAACCTCGTCTCGGGCCGCACCTACCATGATAACGGAGCCTACGTGGGGCCGTGGATTAAGATGCTTGAGGCTGAGGCGCATGCGCGTCGTTGAGTCCTTGCCGTTTCGGTGCCCACTCATCGGAAAACCATTCGATTTCACGAAGGTGGCTTGTCGACGCCCACTGGTCCGGGATAGAGTCGGGAATGAGTTTTTTGCATCGAATGACCTGCGGGTGGGTTTGCTTCTCTGTTCTGGTTCTGATGTCGGACCCTGCGGAGGGGTTGAAGTTGGTCAAAGATGACCAACGCTCGGTCATCGAGGTCTTTGATGACCCGGGTCGCGGCCCCTTGGTGGTTCAAAATGCCCGTCCTGATTTTCGACCCTACCTTCACCCCATCATGGCACCGGACGGGCAGGGCGTTCTCACGGAATACCAGCCGGGACATCACAAGCACCAGACCGGACTTTTCTGGGGTTTCACTCGATTGAACGGGCGGGACTTTTTTCATCACCCGGATGGTAATTTCTGGAAACGCAAGGAATTCAAGATCCTGCGAGCAGAGGGAGAGAAGGTGGCCTGGCAGACGGAATACGCCCTCCTCGATGAGAGCGGTGACGAGATTCTGAGCGAGATCCAGACTTGGGAGATGCAAAAGATCGATGGGCGAATTTTTCTCGATTTGGTTTGGGCTGGCACGGCCAACGAGGAGGTGACGATCAGCAAGTATGACTACGGTGGTCTTTTCCTCCGCATGCCCTGGCAAAAAGGGATGGAAGGTCAGGCCGTGAACTCCAGTCGTCGGAAAAACCAAGAGGCTGAAGGGCAACGCGATGTTTGGATCGATGTCGGACTGCAGGTCGAGGGACGGGAAGATCAGGCCCATATCGCCATCTTTGACCATCCTCGCAACGCCGGGTTTCCGCAGCCGTGGCGGGTCGATCACCAGTTGGGCGTCGGTCCGGTGCGGGCCCGGATGGGTGCCTGGGTGATCGGAGAAGGAAAGACCGAGACCATCCGGCATCGGGTGGTGGTCGATACCGGGAAGCTCAACACGCGGGAGCGGACGGAGCAATGGAAGCAATACACCGGACAACGTTACACCTCCGTCCTCTGGGGGCTGGCCCAAAACGAAGGGCGTCAGGCCGAGTTCCTGAGCCCGCAGAAAGCGGTCGAGGCCATGACGGTTCCGGAGGGGTTCGAAGTCAGCGCTTTTGCGGCCGAACCGATGATCACGCAGCCGATGGCCTTCTGCTGGGATGACCGTGGGAGGCTTTGGGTGGCCGAGAACCGGGACTATGAATCACGCGGCAGTGGTTTTTCGAACTCGGGTGACAGCCGTATTCTCATTCTGGAAGACACTGATCGGGACGGGCGAGCAGATAAGCGAACGGTTTTCGCCGAAGGGATCGCCTTCCCGGCAGCGATCGCGGTGGGCTTTGATGGGCTCTGGCTGGGAGCCCCGCCCAACCTGCTCTTTTTGCCCGACAAGAACCACGATGACCGGGCCGAGATGGAAGATGCCGAGGTGCGCCTGACCGGGTGGGGCATTCGGGATCGGCATGAGACGCTCAACAGCTTTCACTGGGGACCAGATGGCTGGCTCTACGGATGCCAAGGCTTTGCCACGCCGTCGAAGGTCGGGCGGCCGAAGGGAGATGGTCGGATCTATCGACACAAGGAACCGTTTCCCGAGATGATGGAATTTGACGGCGAGCCGGTCGAGATCAACGGAGGAGTCTGGCGCTACCACCCGATCAAGGACCGTTTCGAGGTGGTGGCCCATGGCTTCAGCAATCCTTGGGGGATCGACTATGATGCCAAAGGGAATTTCTTCATCACGGCCTGCGTCATTCCGCACATGTTCCATGTCATTCCCGGAGGCATCTACCACCGTCAGGGTGGCAGGCACTTTAATCCCTACGTATACGAAGATATTCGTACAATCGTCGACCACACCCATCGTTCGGCACATGGTGGGGCGCGCATCTATCTGTCCGATGCCTTTCCGGAGGAACATCACGGACGGCTTTTCATGTGCAACCTCCACGAACACGCGGTCCTCAGCGACGTGCTCACTCCGGCGGGCTCCGGTTTCGTGGCGAGCCACGGCGATGATTTCGTCAAGGCCAACAATGCCCAGTGGGTGGGTTTCAGCATGGAGCTGGGACCGGATGGAGCCCTCTATGCTCTCGATTGGCATGATGGCGACATCTGCGGGAAGGATGTCCTGAACAAGGACACCGGGCGGATCTTTCGGATTGCTCCGAAGAAGTCCCGGGCACGGAATTGGGAAGGGCGCTACGGTGATCTGACGACCTTGTCGGACCAGCAGTTGGTCGACTTGCAGCAGAGCGGAAGTTCGTGGCACGCACGCCGGGCCCGGCTGATTTTGCAGCACCGGGCGCAAACCGGAGCGATTCACGAGAGTGCTCTCGAAGCTCTTTGGTTGGGGATGGAAAAACATGAGGATCCTGCCACTCGTCTCCGTTGTTTTTGGACTCTTCATGTCATCGGCAGTCTTTCGGAGGAAAAGCTGCAGGCTGTCTTACAGGGTGGTTTTGACGATGAATTGCGCGGCTGGGCGGTTGAATTTCTGGGGGAAGACAAGGATGTCGGTGAAGGCATCGTGGCTTTGTTGATTGAGGTCGCGAAAGAAGAGAAGTCGGCTTTTGTGCGCCTCAAACTTGCCTCGATCTTGCAGCGAATTCCGTTGGCGTCGCGATGGGATCTTGCGGCCGCTCTTTTGTCGCACGGTGAGGATGCCCGTGATCACAACCTCCCCAAGATGATTTGGTTCGGGATCGAACCGTTGGTGGGCCTGGATGCGAAGCGCGCCCTTGAACTTGCCCGGAAAAGCCAGCTGCCCTTGGTGAGCAAGTTTATTGCGCGTCGGGCGGTCGATGCCGATGCCCTCGAGTCTTTGATGGTCTCGCTGGACGAAGGCGGGGCCTCGTTGCCGGTGCTCGCGGGAATGTTGGACGGGCTGACCGGCCGACGTGAGGTCAAGGCTCCGCCCGGATGGTCAGCTCTGGCGACGCGGTTGGAGGCGGCGGGAGGGGAAGTGGCCAAGCTGGCGCTGGCCATCTCCCAGCGCTTCGGCCTTGAGTCAGGAACCGAAGGCTTGCTCAAGTTGGCCGACAACAGGAAGGCTGCGCCGGAGGAACGGGTTGCCGCCATTGGGGCTTTGGCCGCCCGGCAGGAAGAGCGATTGATGCCAATGATCCCGCGCTTGCTCGAAGACGGAAAGGTGCGCGTTTCGGCCATCCGCGCGGTGGCGGCCTTCGAGCGAAGGGGGCTGGGCGAACGTCTCCTGAAACGCTATCCCGGATGGTCAGTGGCGGACAAACTCGAGGTGGTGCAGGCTCTCGCCAGCCGCCCGGTCTACGGAGTCCTGCTGGCGGAAGCCATCAAGCGGGAGGAAGTGCCGCGGCGTGAGATTCCCTCGTACGTCGCCCGCCAGCTGCGACGGGTGGTGGGCAATGGTTTCATGGAAGTTTGGGGGCT
>JALQTQ010000153.1 GCA_023263995.1 Akkermansiaceae bacterium
TTTTGGAATCCTGGAGCGAGATCGCGCAACGACTTGGCGGCGATCCACGGGATGGTGGACGAGGTGGTTTGCTCGGCGCACCCGTAGGGGTATTGAAGCAGGTAGTCCATCGCTCCGTCGGCTTCAAGGAGGCGGGAGCGGGCGAAGGTGACTTCGAGCTGTCCCTTGCCGGCGAGGAGGTTGGGGGAGAAGCCTTCGAGGAGGTCGGTGTTGCCGGAACCCTTGGTCAGGGTGGTGAAGGCCACTTCGCGCAGGAGGGGCATGGGGTAGCGGACCTCGAAGGTCGACTCGACCGCATCCGAGAAGTGGTGTTTCAGGTTCGGGGTGAGTTCCCGGCCCTGCAGAGCGACCGGCTCGGCGGACCAGGTCCAGCGGGCGGTTCCGCTGTTGGCGAAGGTGACTTCGAAGTCGAGGCTGGTTTGTCCTTTGGCGGGGACGTTGACCTCGGTCATCAGGGTGGTGTTGGCGGTGGTGGTGGAGTCGAGTTGGAGGGAGACCTTCCAGGTGCCGGCCGTGTCGGTGGTGTTTTGCAGGAGGGCCTTCGGGCGCAGGCGGTCGCCTTCGTGGGCAAAGGCGGGCGGCGAGGGTTCGAGCATCACCGGTTTGTTGACGATGGCTTCACCGAGGCCGGTGCCGAAGCGTTCGCGGCCTTCATGAGCCACCGCGATGAGGCGGTATCGGGTCAGGGTGTCGGGAGCCTTGAAGCGGGCGGTGAAGGTGCCTTCCCGGCCGGTGACTAGGGCGGGCATCCAGGTGGCGGTGGGGGTGAAATCGGCGCGAGGTTCGAGATCCTGGGCGGAACCGAAGGCGTCATCGCCACCTCCTACGAAGAATCCCTTGTTGGCAAAGAGCCGGTTTTCCAGGTCTTCCGGGATGAAGTTGTCGAGTGAGGTTCCGTTTTCGATCGGGAGAGCGCGGGGTTGGTGGAAGTGGGAGAGGGGGTCGGGATTGGAGTATCCCATCACCGCGAGCGTCCCTTCATCGACTGCGTAAAACGTCACCTCGGCGGCGGGGACTGGATCGTCGCGGTGGTTGACCACGTTGCCGGAGACCGTGATGAAGTCGCCGGGGCGGGTTTCGCTGACGGTGGTGGCGAGGTTGACGTGGAGGCGTGAGGCGGCGGGATCGACGGTGAGGTCGCAGTAGCCGAGGCGGAGCTGGGGCTCGGGGTTCTTGCGCTTGGAATCAGCTGCGCCCTTGATGACCAGGACCGAGACGAAAGCATTGGGGGCATCGTCTTCGGTGAGGGGAATTTCGATCACCGGGTTGTCGAGGGTGAGGGCCGTGAGGAATTTGCGGGTGACCTTTTCGTGTTCGACGGTCACGAGGGCTTGCCCTTCGATAGGGGAGAGCACGAGGAGTCGGGCGGTATCGCCGGGGGCGTAGCGTCGTTTCTCGGGAACGAGCTTGATGCGGATTCCCGAATCGTAGGCCCATGGGTATTCGTGGGCTCCGTAAATATGACGGGTGACGATGGTTTTGACGGGGCGTCCGGAGGGATCCGAAGCGGCGAGAGTGAAGAAGTGTTTTCCGGAGTGGGTGGGGGTGATCGGAAGGGCGAGCTTGCCGTCAACGAGGGTGAGCTCCCGGGAGAGGACGGGCTCGAGAGAGGCTTCGTTTTTGATCACCACCTTTCCGTTGGGAGCTTGGGACTTGGTTTGCTTGTTGACCTCCCGTTCCACGGTGAGGGTCACCTGGACCGGGTCCAAGTGGGCGGTGCCGTTGTTCTTGACGGCCACGATGCTCAGGGGGATTTCGTTGCCCACGCGGGAGATACGATCCTGACGGACGAGACCGAGGTAGAAGTCGGAGGAGTGGACCGTGGTGGACGAGGTGGTGGAGAGGGTCTGGCTGTTGGGGTCGGTGATTTCGGTCTGCACCGAGATTCGCCGGGGGGTGGGGAATTTCAGCTCGGGCAGCTCGAAGGTCATGGCGAGTTTGCCGGCGTCATCGAGGGTGCTTTGTCCGTTTTCGGAGTGGGTGCCGTCGCGGTTGACTGATTCCTCGTCGTTGTCGTTGTCGTTGTAGCCGAAGTAGTGGTTCCAGTAGTCGGGATCATAGCCGCGATGATCGCCGAAGAGGAAGTCGCGATGGTTGGGCGGGTAGAAGCCGGTGGGGCGGACGTTGAAGAACCAGTCGGCCTTGCCCTTGGCCACCGGGGTGCCTTGGTAGTAATGGGCGTTGACGGAGTAGGCGAGGTCCCTGTCGAGGCTGGCCTTGACCTCAAAGGTGTTGCGTTTGAACTCCTGAACCGCGATTTGGTGGCTGAAGGAGGCCGACTGACGGACCGAGATCTGCTGCCAGTAGTCCTCGATTTCTTCGGCTGCCTCTAGTTCCTTGGGCCAAGTCACTTCAAAAATGTAGGAGCCCACCGTGTTGTCGGGGAGCGTGAGGGTGTGGTCGAAGGAGCCGGTGGAGGAGAGGGTCAGGTCTTGTTCGAGGATGACGTTGCGGCGGGGGTCAGTGAGGGTGAGCTTGGGATTGATGGCAGTGGGCAGATCGAGGGCCTCGTTGGTGAGCTTGCGGACGATGCCCTTGAGGTGGACCGTTTCACCCGGGCGGTAGAGGGAGCGGTCAGTGAAGAGGTGGACGAGGCGGCGGTTTTTGGGGGCACCATGCCAGCGGAAGTTCACCGGGAAGCGCCACATCGAGACGGTGGGTAGCGATTCGTCGTAGGGCAGGATGAGAGTGTCGCTGCCGAGGCGGGCGCGCAGGAGGCGGTGGTTTTCGGCGCGGGGAAGTAGGGCGGTGCCATCGACCCCGGTGGCGGTCTTTTCAAAGGGGGCGGCGTCCTCGCCGAAGAGCGAGAGCTCGACGTCGGGCAGTGGCTTGCCGGTTTGGCAGGAGTAGGCGTAGAGGAAGGCCGAGTCGTGGGTTAATTTCCAAGCCAGCCCGAGGTCGGTGAGTTGGACCAAGGACTGCACCAAAGTGGACTTGGCATTTTGGAGGTCGGGGTGCTCGGCGGGTTCGCTGGTGACGGAGACAAAGAAGGCACCGCTTTTGGCCTTTTTGGGGAGGTATTGGTCCCACTGAATGGTGTGAAAGTGGGTGGTGTCGAGGGGGGTATCGATGATGATTTCCTCGTCAGCGACGACCTTCCCGGTGATCAATTCGAAGGGGATGGCGATGCGCTGGCGGTAGCGTTCGAAGTCGTGCCCGTTGCCGGTGTAGTGGCGGTATCCCAGGGAAGCTCGCACGAGGTCGCGGGGGGAGAGTTTTTTAATACGGAGACGGAGGCTGCGATTGTTGAGAGAGCGAATGCGGTAGGTGCGAGAGCCGGCCGCCAACTGGCTTTGGTCGTAGCTGGGAAGGTGGATCTCGGGCGTGAGGCGGGAGAACTTGAGTTTACGGACGAGTTCTTTTTCGAGCGAGAGCTGCTCAGCCGAAGTGAGGGCGCGGGAGAGGGTGAGGTGGTAGGAGTCGCGTGCTCCAAAGTCACCGGTGAGGGTGACCGTGCGGCGGCCGTTTTGAATTTCGGCTTTGAGATCCTTGACCTCGCTCGCGAACTTGAGGTGTGGCAGGAGCTGCTCCGGGGTGAGGGCTTCCGGCAGATTTTGGTTGAAATGGAGGCGGATCATGCGGGGCTGATCGGGAGCGGTCCAGACATCGATGCTGGCGGTGAAAGGGGTCACGTTGCCGACGGGGTATTCGGCCACCTTGGAGGTGGTGGCGGTGCCCGAGGCGTTGGGAAGGTAGGCGAGGCGGCGGAGGGTCCAGCCGGTGCCGATAGGCAGGGGGGCCACCGGCTCCACGATGAGGGCGTGCTTGATCACCTCGTCAGCCGGCCGGGGGGGATTGGCGTAGCGGAGATTGACATTCTCGAGGCGTTCTTCGAGCGAAGGTCGGTAGTAGTAGCGGGAACCGAGGTCACCCCAGGTGGCCTTGCGAGTGCGGGCCGCGATGGTTTGCGCTTCCTGCTTTTCGGTTTTCGGGAGAACGAATTGGAAGAAGGCAGCGGTAGTGAGGGGGTCGACCTGATCGTTGAAGAGGATGACGTTTCCACCGGTGCGGGCGGTGCCGAACTTGCGAGCCTCGCTGGCCTGAAAAGCTTCCGCGGGAATGGATTGGAGCGGCTGGGGCCCTACCGCGGTGCCATCGAGAGCGTCGATCTTTTCCCGGAGCGCGAATTGGTAGGTGGTGGAGAGGCGGGGAGGTGCTTGAGGAACGAGAGTGGCGATGTTTTGGGAGCGCCAGGTGATTTTGACCGGCCAGTCCGGGGTGATCGCGACCAAGGAGTTCTCTTGGGTCGTGCCAACGGCCTCGGGCTTCACCATCGCTTGATCAAAGATGATCTCGACCCTTGTTTCGGGAGCCAAGGTGGTCCGGCTGAAGGAAATCTTCGGGGCGGCGAGGAGAGGAAGAAGGGCGGAGGCAAGAAAGAGGCAGAGGGCTTTCATCATATTCGGGGGGGTGAGACGGGTTTGATACCGGATTTCCGGAAGGGAATTTTTGCGGAACCTCGCTTTGGACATTCGCTTGGCCATCGAGGCGGCCGGCCAGTCAGGCATTGCGAATGGCGGTGACGGCTGCCGCCATGTCAGGGGCCCCGAAGGTTGAGGACCCGGCGACGAAGACGTTGGCACCGGCAGTCGCGGCAATCCTGGAGGTCTTTGGGTCAATGCCGCCATCGACCTCGATATGAAAGGAAAGCTTGTTCGTTTCCCGGTAGGCGGCCGCTTTTTCGACCTTGGGCATCACTTCCGCCATGAAAGACTGCCCTCCGAAGCCGGGAACCACCGTCATCACGAGCAAGAGATCAATCTGGTCGAGGTAGGGAAGGACGGCCTCGAAAGGAGTGGCCGGGTTGAGGGCAAGCCCGGCAAGGCAATGCCCTTCGCGGATCGCGGCAAGGGTCGCGGGCACTTCGTGGTCGGCTTGAGGCTCGACGTGAACGGTGATGAGGTCGGCCCCGGCGCTGAGGAAGCGGGGCAGAAAATGGTCGGGGCGAGTGATCATGAGATGGACATCGAGAAAGACGTCGTTGGTCTCGTGAACGGCTTGGATCAAGGCGGGCCCGAAGGAAATGTTGTCGACGAAATGGCCATCCATCACGTCGAGATGGAGCCAATCGGCACCGGCGTTGATGGCGCGCGAGGTTTCGGCTGCCACCCGGCCGAAGTCGGCGGCGAGAAGGGAGGGAGCGACGATGCGGTCAGCGGGAGTCCATTGTTTCACGCCCCCGGTTATAGGGGCTGATCCCGGCGGGGGCGCGAAAAAAATGGGAAAGGGGTTTGATTACTTCGCCACCGGCTTGATCGGAGTGGCGTATTCGTCGTAGATCGCCTTGGCTCCCACCCCTTCGAGGATGTAGGACAGGGCCGCAGCGAGCGGGATGTTCTTCATCTTGAGATTCACCCGGCGGTCGCTGAATTTGCCGCCGGGATCTTGAATGACGAAGTTGGGTGAAAAATCCTCCTTTGTGGACTTGGTGGCCATTTGATTGAGAGCGGTCAGGGCGTCAGCAAGGGTGGCGTCCTGGAAGTTGATCTCCTTGATAATGGTCGATTGAAAGAGCTCCTTGCGTCGGGCAATCTTTGTTCGGGCGTTGAGTTCAGGGATGCGGGCCAGCTGGTATTTGGCCGGGGTGAAGTCCGGCTTGAGCTGCAGGGCTTTTTGAAAGGCGAGGCGGGCTTCTTCGGGCTTGCCGGCGTTGACCGCAGCCATGCCGCGTTGATACCAAGCCGCGGCGCTGGTTTTCGCTTGCGGAGGCTCGGCGTGAGCGGTCAGGGCCAGGGTGAGTCCGAGAACGGCAGTCAGGTAGGTGTGTTTCATTGTTTCTTGGGATGTGGTTGGTGTTGTCAGAAATTTGGAAAAAATTTCTGATTCCATGAGACTAACAAATGAAGCCCAAGGCGTCAAGTTGGCCCATCAATGACCCGGAAATGGGTCCAAGGTTTCGCAATTCGGTAACTTTTTGGTTGAGGAATATGATCTTTTGAATACTGTTCAGGAAACCACCATATCAACGAGATGGCCCAAGGACTCACCAAAAGACAACAGGAGTTTCTCGATTTCCTGAAGCATTCGCAGAGCAAGAATGGCTTGATGCCCTCGACTCGGGAGATTCAGGCCCACTTTGGTTTCGCGAGCCAGACCGCTGCGATGAGCCATTTGCGCGCGCTCGAACGCAAGGGAGTGATTGTGCGGTTGCCCGGCAAGGCCCGGGCGGTGGTCTTTCCGGAGGATCTTGAACGGGAAGAAGTGATTGACATTCCGATTTACGGAAGCATTGCGGCGGGAATGGCTGAGGCGGTGGAGGAGCAAAAAGAGGGCTGTCTTTCCATCGACATCGCCTCGCTCGGAATCCCGCGCCATGCCCGAACCTTTGCGCTCAAGGTGCGGGGGGAATCGATGATCGAGGCCCATATCTGCGATGGGGATACGGTGATCCTGGAGTTTCGCGAACCCCGACACATGGATATTGTGGCAGCCTTGATTGATGGTGAAACGACCTTGAAACGTTTTATCGTCGATCGAGGACGGCCATTTCTCCGGGCGGAGAACGAGAATTACCCGGACCTCATTCCGGCGCGGGAATTGATTGTCCAAGGTGTGATGGTCGGTCTCTTGCGCCAAGGAAACGGTTAGCTTGCCGGACCTCAGAGGGGGCCATAAAAAGCGGGGGCCGATCTCTTGTGTCGCTAGCCGGTCTCTTGCTCCTTTCCATCGCAGCTCTGCAAACCGAGTCATTTCCGGGTGATCGTCATCCTCCTCAGTGCGCACCGTCTTTCCGGAGCATGAGGTTGGAAGTTGGCGTCGCTCATCCGCTGGTTCGGTGCCATGGAATGTCAAGTTGTCTTGGCAAAATTGTCACCGCGATGGGACCGGCTGATCGTGAGATTTGTGAGATGGATTGAGGCTCAAATGAGGATCGAGATTGTGACTGATACCTACCATCCTGACGTCAACGGGGTGGCGATGACGCTGGGTCGGCTGGTGAAAGGTCTGAAAAGGAAAGGGCACGAGGTGCACGTGATGCATACCGCCGATGGCCAAGCTGTTGGTGAGGAGACCCTTCTGAGGGGGGTGTCCCTTCCCGGGTATCAGGAAGTCCGGGTCGGCTTGCCGAAGCCGATGAAATTCAAGCGAAAGTGGCGTACGCTCAGGCCTGATGTGGTCTACATTGCCACTGAAAGCCCGATGGGAGGGTCGGCGGTCAAGGCTTGCCGGAAGTTGGGGATTCCCTGTGTTATGGGCTTTCACACCAATTTTGATCAATACCTGAGTCGCTATCATCTGGAGGGAGTGCGACCGTTGGCTCTGTCCTATCTTCGAAAGATCCACGGACGGGCCGATCTCACGTTGGTTCCCAGTAGTGATGTGCGTGATCGTCTGATCGAGAGTGGGTTTAAACGTATCGGGATCGTGGGGCGGGGAGTGGACTCCGCGCTCTTCTCGCCCAAAAAACGGTGTGAGGTGCTCCGGCACGAATGGGGTGCCACCGCCTCCTCGCCGGTGGTGATGGTGGTGGGTCGGGTGGCCTCGGAAAAGAACCTGGGCCTGGCGATGAAGGCTTTCAGGGAGCTTCGGGAGAGGGAGCCGCGCATGGTGGCGGTGGTCGTGGGGGATGGACCGCTGCGAGCATCCTTGGAGAAGGAATACCCCTGGGTTGTCTTTGCGGGAATGCGACGGGGTGAAGATCTTGCGCGGCATTATGCCTCGGCTGATGTCCTGCTTTTCCCCAGCGAGACCGAGACCTTTGGAAATGTCACGCTTGAGGGGATGGCCAGCGGCTTGGTGACCGTGAGTTACGACTATGCTGCGGCCCGCACTCACGTGGTCCAAGGTGAGAACGGGTTGAAGGCTCCGTTGGGAGACGAGGAGTCCTTTCTCCGTCAGTCGGGGATGGCCTTGGTGCTCGACCGATGGGGCGAGCTTCGTCGACAGGCCCGGAGGGACATGGAGCGGCAGAGTTGGGATGGGATTGTCGACACCTTCATCGATCATCTGGAGGCCGTGAGGCCCCCCAAGGTGGAGAACGAGGGACGGACTCTTGCATGTGACACCCGGGGCAACTTTCACTTCCGCTCGGTCATTCTTTCCGATCTCCATTTGGGGAG
>JALQTQ010000154.1 GCA_023263995.1 Akkermansiaceae bacterium
CGAGGTGCCGGGCGAGTTTCTTCTTTCGGGATTTGCCCCGGGGGGCGCGATGGGCTTTTCCGCGACTTACGCGGTGAGTGCTGATCCGGTCCTGAAGCATCGGGTGGTGGAAGCCCGTGGGGTCGAGGCCCTGAAGTCGGGGGGCGAGGCGGACCGTTTCCTAGCCACTGGGCCGGTGGTCTTGCGGGTGGCGGCGGGTCTTTCGGCAGCCGCTCCGGCTCCGGCGGAGATTCGTGGAATGGAGTTGATCGGCGAGGTTCTATCGGACGAAGGCACCGCAACCTTCCGTCTCACCGGAACGGCGCACGTGGTGAGCGAAGAACCGGTTTCAGTGACCGTGCTTGGCGGTCGGGCCGCGCCGGTTGAGGCGGTGGCGAACGAGAATTACCGCCTCAAGCTTTCCACGAATGGCTACCAACTCGAGTTTTTGAAACCGGGGATTCATCCGGTGGCCTTCTCTTTCGTTACGCCGGTGCAGACCGTTGAAGAGTGGAAGAAGATCGAATTTATCGTCCCGGGTTCATCGGTGGTGCCGATCAAGCTGGGCGGGATTGCCCCGACGGCCATTTTCGATGGAGCCCTGCCGGTCAGTCCGGTGTTGCGGGAGGGTGGACACCAGGCTTTCTTGCCAGCCAATGGGGCCTGTCATTTTGCGTGGCAGCCCGAGCGCAAGACGAGCGACGGGAAATTGTTCTTCACCAGCGAGTCGATGGAGGAGATCTCGGTCGGGGCGGGTTTGCTGCGGCAGGTCACTTCGCTGACGGTGCGGACCTTGCAGGGCGAGCTGACATCGCTTGACCTGGAACTGGCGGGGACCGGCGAGGTGCTGGCGGTGGAGGGTGAAAATGTCCTGAGCTGGCAGGTGACCGAGGGGCGCGTGCTCGAGGTGCGGCTGAGTCGTCCGGTGACCAAGGAAGCTTCCTTCATCATTCGCTCCCAGACCGCCCTTGAGGCTTTGCCGGTGACGAGCGAGCCTTTGCGTGTCACCCCGGTCGGAGCTGTGCGTCATTCGGGATTTTTCCGGATCTACAATCGTGGGGCGGTGCGGATCGAGGTCATGAAGCTGGCTGGGCTCACCCAGCTGTCGCCCGACCAATATCCCGAGGTGGGCGACCTGCCGCCATCGGGGCGGCAGGTCTTCCACTATCGTTATCCCTCGGAAAATCGATCGTTTGAAGTGTCCGCCGAGCGAGTCAAACCTGAGATCACCGCCAGTCAGATTCTCAGCTATGAACTGACCGAGACCGACCGGGTTCTGCGAGCTGATCTCGAACTGGAGATTCGGGAGGCAGGCATTCGGGAATGGGAGTTTTATGGTCCGGCTGATTACTCGGTGGTTTCCCTGACCGGGGCCGAGGTGGCTGATTACGTGGTAGGGTTGCCAGAAGAAGGACGACGACGCCTCAAAGTCATCTTTGGATCGGAAGTGAGCGGGCGTCGCCTGGTAAAGGTGCACTTTGAAAAAAACGAAGTGGCGGGGGAGGGTAACTGGGCGCTTCCCGTCCTTGAGTTTCCCGGGAGCACGGTGGTGCGAGGTGAGTTGGGGGTGAGTGCCACCCCCGGGTTCCGGGTGAACCCGGGGGATGTTTCGGGCCTTTCCGAGATGCCGCTGGCCCTCTTGATGAAGCGCGGTCCCAACCTGCAGCAGGCTTTCCGCATCAGGTCGGCCGACTGGAGTGCCGGGATGGAAGTCAAGGCCCTGAGCCAGAACGTGCAGGCCGATACCTATCATTTTTACTCGCTTCAGGAAGGAACGGCGTATGTGTCGGTTCTCTTGAACTACTTCGTCACCGGCGCGCCGGTGAGTGAATGGCGGTTGGTCCTGCCGGAAGGGATCGAACATCTCTCGGTCGATGGAAGAGACATGCGAGATTATCGTCAGGTCGAGAGCGAGTTGGTGGTGCCCCTGCATCGTCCGGTGATGGGCGCTTACCAACTTTTGGTCACCTTCGAGCAGGACGCCGCAGAGGTGCTTGCGCTGGGCGGACTCTCGGCAGTGGGGGTTCAGTCCGAGCGTGGCTTTATCGAGGTGGTGAGCCCGGGGCAGGTCGAGCTTGAATCGCGCAAGGCAAGCGAAGGCCTTCTCGTACTCGATCCGCTGGAGTTGCCGGCCGAGTATCAATTGATGTCGACTGCTCCGACCTTGAAGGCGTGGCAGTATCAACGGCGCCCCTTCGAACTCGCGGTTGCGGTGTCGTGGTTTCAGCGCGGCGAGACGCAGCGTCAGGTCGTGGAGTTTGCCGAGATCACGAGCCAACTGGCGCGCGACGGCGGGGTGGTCACGGTTTCGGGCTTCGACGTGCGCACGCGCGATGGACGCGAGGTCCGGTTGGCGGTGCCGGAGGAGGTGACCGTGCGGGAAGTTCTTGTCAACGGGCAGCCGGTGACCTGGCGGAAGGCGGGTGACCTTTTCCTTGTGCCGCTTCCGGACAATGTTTCCCCGAACGAGCCGGTTTACCTCAAGGTGGTATCCAGCTTTGCCGGAGAAGCGGGCGGCAGCGTGTCGTTGATCACGCCCAAGGTCCACGACACCACGCAGCTGGCCACCAAGTGGACGATCAAGCCCGACACCGGATACCGTCTCCTTCCGGAGAAGGGGGGCGGGCTCAGTCTCGTCACCGACTTTTCGATCGAGAATGGATTTGATTGGATCGAGAACGAGGCCTTGCTTAGTTTTGCGGTTCTCTTGCTGGCTTGGGTTTTCGGGGCTGTACTGATGAGGGCTCCGGTGTGGGCTTCGCTTCTCGGGGCCGCTCTCGTGCTCTTCGCAGCGGCGGGTTCCTTTTATCTTTCCATGGAAGGGATGCAGCAAAGCGTCGAGCCTCCGTCGGTGCTCGAATACCGGGCGCCGGTCAAGGCACCCGACGCTGATCTCAAGGTGGTGGTGTCCCAGGTGGAAGCCGGGGCTTCCCAGGTGTCTAAACTGGGCGTGGCACTGGGCCTCTTAGCGATCGCAGCGGTGGCGGGGGCCTTTTACCAGCCGAAGTGGCGTCGGTTCTTCTGGCTGGGCGCGGCCTTCGCCCTTTCCTTGGCGGTTCTCTTGCAGGTCGGTGGAGCAGGGTGGTTCTTCCTCGGGCTGGGCGTCGTGATCCTGCTTCGTTGGTGGATCGGGGTGCGTCGCTGCCTGCGGCATTGGAAGGACTTCTTTGTGCGTCCGGCAAAAACGGACGTGGTTGACGAAGATGATGCGAAGAGGGAAGACAAGCCGAAGCCGGATCCCGGCAGCGGTGGTAAGGGAGCGGTGACTGCTCTGCTGGCGGTGGGGCTCGTCCTCGGCCTTGGTGCAAGCTCGTTGGAAGCCAAGAGCGCGCCGGCGCCTTCGTGGAAGGCCGCCGATTCTCTGGTGGAGACTTGGACCATCAAGGATCGTCGACTCCACGCCGAGGGCACGCTGAAACTGACCGGCAAGGCGGGTGACCGCCTCCTCCTCGTCAAGGGACCGGCCACCTTGACCAAATTTGAAGGGGCCAACCTGAAGGTCGTGACCGAAGGGGGCAACTACGTTCTCGTGCCCCTGCAGGACGGCAGCCTTGAGGCGTCCTTTTCCTATCAGGCTCCGGCGGTAGCCGTGACTCAGGGGATCTCGGTCATGACCGGCCTAGCGGCGGTGCGAAGCCTGACCGTGAACTACGAAGTGGCAGGGTGGTCGATTGAAAGTAATGCCGCAGTTCGCAAGGAAGTGCTCGCCGGCAAGGGAAGCCAGGCTCGCTTCTGGCTGGCTCCGCTGGCGGACGCCTCGGTGGTCCTGAGCCCGAAAGCCCGTGATGTGGCGGCAGAGGAAACGCGTTTCTATGCCGAGGTCGATGACTTGTTCATTCCAGGCCCCGGCGTGGTCGATGGCCGTCATCGCGTGCGGATTCGTCCGGCCCAAGGACAGGTGAAGCAGCTCGTTCTCACCGTGCCTGAAGGTTTCACGGTGAGTGAGGTGCGCAGTAAACTTGCCGGTCCGTGGCGCTTTGACCCCCAAAAGCGCATGCTGACGATCGAGCTTGTGCCGTTCCAGTCGACGCCTTTTCACCTCGATATCGAAACTCAGCGGGCACTTGCTGAACTGCCAGTCGAGGTGTCGGTTTCTCCCATGCGGGTGGCCGCTGCGGCCGGTGAGGTCGGGATGTTAGCTTTAGCCTTTGGAAAGGAAGCCCAGCTCGACGACGACAAGGCCGAGGGGATGTCGCCGGTCAATCTGGCTGACTTCAGCGAAGCGATGATCCCCCGTGACCGGGAAGGGCTTCCTGCTGCGTCGCTGCAGAAGGTTTATCGCTACTCGCAGGCTCAGGCCTCCCTCGCAGTCAAGGTGGCTCCGGTGGCTCCCGAGGTCCGGGTCGAAACCAAACAGCGGCTGTCCTTCGGCGAAGAACGAACCGTGCTGGCGGTCGACCTCACTGCGGCGATCACCCGCACTGGCGTTTTCCGGTTGAGCTTTCCCTTACCCGAGGGCTTCGAAGTCGAATCACTCTCCGGACCAGCCTTGAATCACTGGATCGAGGTCCGCGAAGAAGGCTCCCCGATCGTGGTGATGAACCTCAATGGGAAAACGATCGGAACCCAGAACTTTTCGCTTGTTCTCACCGGAGCCACCCCGGCCTTGCCCCTGTCTGAATGGACCGTACCCAAAGTGGTGCTGCGTGAGGCCAATCGACAGTCGGGCCAACTCGTCATCGTGCCGGGGCGGGGAATCCAACTGCAGGTGGCGGGGCGGAACGATCTTTCTGCCCTCGATCCCCGCTCGGTCGGCGGGGTGCAGGCCGGGTCGCTGGCCTTCCGCCTTCTCCAGAAGTCGTGGTCTCTGGTGCTGGGAGTCGACCAACTGGCCCCCTCGCTGGCGGCCCTCGTCCTACAAGATGTCGAATTGCGCGATGGTCGCTCGAAGTCGCAAGTCGACTTGCGCTTGCAGGTCGACCACGCCTCGATCCGGGAGGTCGAGGTGGTCCTGCCCGCACTTTCCGAGGTTGACGCTCAGACGGTGCGGGTGACCGGTCCGGAGGTGCGTGATATCGTCGGGGCCGGAGAAAATCGCTGGTTGGTCCGCTTCAAGCGGCGGGTGGTGGGCGAGGTGCCCTTGCGGATCGAGTTTGAGGAGACCGTCCGCCGCGAAACGGTGGAGGTTCTTCGAGTGGTCACTGCGCGACAGCAGGAAAGTTACCTCGCCCTGCGTCCGGGAGCCCGTCTTCGCCTCGAACCGGTGAAGGCCTCGGGCTGGGATCTCGTCGATTGGTCCGCCCTGCCGAAATCGCTCTACCAACTTGATCGGAGCGGAGCTCCGGCGGCTTTTCTCCGTTCAACCCAGGAAGGGGCCCCGGTGGCGGTCACTCTCAGCCGTCATTCGGTGGTGGCCGGAGCCCGCATCAGCGTGATCCGCGGGGAGCTTGCGACCGTGGTCTCGCTGGGCGGCGAGTCGATGAACCAGGCCCGCCTGGAACTAGAGACACTTCAGCGGGGCTCGCTCACGCTGACATTGCCCGAAGAGAGCCGTCTTTTCGGAGTCTTTGTGAACGAGGAAAGCGTTCTCGTGGTGCAGGACGGTAATTCCTATCGGTTCCAGGTGGTGGGAGATGCTGCCAGCGAGCGACGCAACCGCGCCACCGTTCGGTTCACCTACTCCCACCCGGTTTCAGAAGGCCCCCTGTCGAAACTTGAGCTCGAGGCCTTCAAAATCGGGGTGCCGCTCGAGAATGTCTCGTGGCAGGTCAGTCTTCCTGACGGATACTCCCTCGCCCGTCATGCGGGTGATTGTGATCTTGTTGAGCAGGATCAGTTCCAAGAAGTGGACCGGCAGGAATACCGTCGTCTCGTCAGTGGGCGCAATGCCGAGAAGAAAACCATCGCCCTGACCCGTCTCAACAAGGCTTCGGGCTTCTTCCAGGCGGGTGACCAGATTCTCGGCAACAAGGCCCTCGAGCAGGTCTACAATCAGGGGAATCTCGATGACGCCAGCAATGAGGACGTCCGCGTCAAGATGGAGAAGGTGGCCCGGCAGAATGCCATTATCGGCCTGAACACCCGGAGGCAGCGTCTCTACAACGACAATGGGGGCGCGGTGCAGGAGGCTGGGCAGGATCAGGTCGACCAGATCCAGGCGGCGATGCGAGCCAACCCGGTTTTTACCGGCCAGCTCAAAGTGGGGAACGATGACTTCAGCAACATCATCAGTGGAAACGATGCCGAGGTGAACCGGATGCTCGACACCATTGCCGAAAAGTGGGTTGGTCAACAGCGCATCACCGAACCGGCAGGCCAGATGATCGATCCAGTCGTCCCGATGCAGGGGAGGGCGTTGACCTTCGCGCGTTTGATTCAGGTTGACGGCGACGAATCATTGACATTGGAGCTGGAGCTTCAGCCTGAGAGGAAATCGGGATCATTTCTGGTAAGTCTCATCATCCTTGGCCTCATCGCGGTTTCGATCATCATGGGAGTGCCTCTGCGGAAAAGAGAAAGCAAGGGGTAGAGATCAGATGGCTCAGGCTCTCGGTATGGCCCGCAAGATCATCCATCTCGACATGGACTGCTTCTATGCGGCGATCGAGGTGCGGGACAATCCGTCACTGGCGGGAAGACCGGTCGGCGTGGGTGGAAGTTCGGGACGAGGGGTTCTGACCACCGCCAACTATGAGGCCCGCAAGTATGGGTGCCGCTCCGCGATGCCGGTTTTCAAGGCGCGCCAGTTGTGTCCCGAAATCATCCTGACCCCGGTGCGCTTTGAAGTTTATCAAAACGAGTCGGCGCGGATCCGGGCGATTTTTGCGCGATATACTCCGGTCATCCAACCGCTCTCACTTGATGAAGCCTACCTTGATGTCAGTCAGCGGCCCGAGTCGGGCGCGGCCTTGGCCCGGGAGATCAGGCAGACCATTCTCGAGGAAACCGGGCTGACCGCGTCGGCTGGGATCGCCCCCAACAAGATGCTGGCGAAGATCGCGAGCGATTGGAATAAACCGAATGGTCAGCTCGAGATCAAAGCGGAAGAGGTCGATGACTTCATGCGCGGCCTCAGGGTGGGGAAGTTGCAGGGGGTGGGGCAAAAGGGACGGGAAACCCTCGCCTCAATGGGGATACAGACCTGCGGCGAGCTACAGTCTTTCAGCAAGGTCGAACTGGCGGAACGGCTCGGGAGATGGGGGCTTGAACTCTACGAACGTTGCCGGGGGAGGGATGATCGGGAGGTTTCAGTGGACCGGACGAGAAAGTCGCTTTCGAAAGAGCGAACCTTTCGGGAGAATATTGATGATCTCGGTTGGTTGAAAACGGTCCTGCATCAACTGCGGGCGGAAGTGGCGAAAGCGGCGGCGGAGAAGGCCGAGCGGGACATCAAATCGCGGGTCGTGAAACTGAAATTCGAAGATTTCACCCAGACCACCGCGGAAAAAGCGGGTGCGGTGATGACCGTGGAGGTTTATGAGGAATTGTTGTCGGTGGCTTGGGCGCGTGGGCGGGGGAAGTCGGTGCGTCTCCTCGGTGTCGGGGTGAAGTTTGAGGACGAGGAAGAGCAGCTTGATCTCTGGTAATCCGGCCTTGCGGACCGGTGGCTTTGCGGTAAAAAAGGCTCATGAAAGGAATTGTCGTGCTAGGCCTTCTGACGGGATTTCATCTTTCGGCCGAGCCCGTTCCAGATTTCAACTTGCCGGATGTCAATGCGACCTCGCCGCAGGCCGGAACCGAGGTTTCGCCCCGTGATTACCAGCACCGGATCTCGGTCTACTACTTTGGCTCGGCAACATGAAGTTACTGTCGTAGCCAGTTTGGTTACCTGCAACAAATCGCGAATGAACTCGCGGCTGAGGCGCTGGGATATCAGGTCGTCTTTCTCGGCATCAACTGGAATCAAAGCTATTCTGCTGGGAATGATCTGGCCACTGCCATGGTCGATCTTCCATGGTTGCAGGACACCGTGGAGGAAAATGTGAAGGGGCGTTGGAAAGTATCCTACCGCGATGCGATCATCCTCGATCCACTGAACCAGCGATTGGGGGAACCCTTCAACCTGAGCGACAACAATCTCGCGACCGAATCCACCCGCGATATCC
>JALQTQ010000155.1 GCA_023263995.1 Akkermansiaceae bacterium
GAGTTCCGACGTGTGCTCTTCCGATCTCGAGCCCCCTCGCCTCTTTCGTTTACCGTCCCACCAGGCCTTGATCAACCGCATGGGCTTCAACAACCCGGGAATCGACGAAGGACTCGCCAATGCTCGCTCGGCCAACGCCTTTCGGGGCATCCTCGGAATCAATATCGGGAAAAACAAGACCACCCCGAACGAAAGCGCGAATGACGATTACGCCGTGGCGTTCGAAAAGGCCTACCCTTGGGCCGACTACATCACCGCCAACTTTTCCTCGCCCAACACCCCGGGTCTGCGCGACCTGCAGTCAGGCGAGGCGGCGGCCCGGCTTCTCGGGACGCTCAAAAGGCTGCAAGAAGAGCTCCAAAAAAAAACCGGACGATATGTCCCCTTTGCCCTCAAGGTGGCTCCGGACCTCGATGACCGACAGATCGCGAGTCTCTCGCAGATTTTCCGCGATGGTGGGCTCGATTTTCTGATCGCCACCAACACCACCATCGGTCGCAAAGCGGTCAGTCAACATCCGCTCGCCAAGGAAGCCGGAGGGCTTTCGGGCGCGCCCCTGACCAGTCCCTCCACCCGGATCATCGGGGAATTTCACCAGCGCCTCGGTGGGAGCGTGCCTATCGTGGGAGCGGGTGGAATTTTCTCGGCCGAAGACGCTCTGACCAAAAAGGCCGCCGGAGCCCGACTGGTGCAACTTTACACCGGATTCGTTTACCGAGGCCCCGCTTTGATCCACGAAATCATCCGCGCTTGGTGAGCTCTTTTGCCACTCGTCGGGCTTCCCGATCCGCGCTCACCACCACTTCGAGCTCTTGCGAACTTTCATGCGGAACGAGGGCCATCGTTTCCTCCACCACCCTCCAGATTCCCGGAAAGGAAAGCTCGCCAGCGCAGAAGGCGGCATTGGCAACTTCGTTGGCGCCATTCAAGACGGCCGGCAGGGTCCCTCCTTTTTCCCCGGCTTCCCTCGCCAGACGTAAGGCCGGAAAATCTTCGATTCGGGGGGCCTCGAATTCCAACCGGGCGAGTGCCGGGAAGTCGAGTGGGGGCAGTTTGTTAGGCAAACGTTCGGGCCATACCACGGCGTATTGAATGGGAAAGCACATGTCCGTCGTGCTCATCTGCGCGAGAACACTCCCGTCCACAAATTCAACCATCGAATGGACGATACTCTGGGGATGAACCACCACGTCAACTTTTGACATCGGAAGGTCGAAAAGCCAGCGGGCCTCAATCATCTCGAGCCCTTTGTTGAACAAGGTCGCGGAATCGATGGTGATCTTGCGCCCCATCTCCCAAGTCGGATGTCGGAGGGCATCAGTCAAGGTCACCTCAACGAGCTTTTCCCTGGGCCAAGTTCGGAACGGGCCACCGGACGCAGTCACAATCAAGCGTCTGACCTCCTCGCTTCCTCCCCGGTGACCCTCAAGGCATTGGAAAATGGCATTGTGCTCGCTGTCTACCGGGAGGATTTTCACATTCTTCTCCCGTGCCGCATTCATCACGACCTCCCCGGCCATGACCAAGATCTCCTTGCTCGCTACCGCGACGTCGCAGCCCAGCTCGATCGCTCTCAAGGTCGGCTGCAAACCCTCCACTCCAACGATGGCCACGAGGACGAGATCGGGGCTAGTGGCTTCGACCAGTTCGACCAAGCCGGTCGCCCCCCCGAAGACCTGTCGACCGCCCCCCCGGAGTTCGCAAAGGCGACCCTCGTCCGCTAGACAAAGATGGGTGACCCCGAACTCTTCAGCCTGGCGGGCCAACTCGTCGGCCCGTCGTCCGGCGGCCAAGCCCACCACCTGCATGCGCTCGGGAATCTGGCGGGCCACCAGCAGCGCGCTCGTCCCGATTGACCCTGTGGACCCGAGAATCAATACCCGTTTTCTCATCCGGCGAATCCTGTCAGAAGAAGATAGAAGTAAGTCACCGGAGCCGCGAAGCACAGGCTGTCGATAAGATCGAGAATTCCGCCAATTCCCGGCATCAGGCTGCCTGAGTCCTTGATCTCAAGTGAGCGCTTCAGGATTGATTCCGCAAGGTCACCTGCCACCGCGGCCACCCCGATGAGCAAGGCGAGGATCCCGACGTGCAAGCCGGGGAGCCAATCCAAGCTCTCGCCACCCCAGAACCATATCCCCCAGGCCGCAAGTTGGGCAAACCCAAGAGCTCCAAAAAATCCCTCCCAAGTTTTGGCCGGACTCAGGCGCGGGGCCATCTTGTTTTTCCCGATCAAGGAGCCGGTCACGTATGCACCCATGTCAGTGAACTTGGCCGCCGCGATCATCATGAGTAACAACCAGGCCCCTGGGACCGCCTCGTCGGTCACCGGAAGAAAGGTCAGGCGCAGCACGAAGGCCCCGAAAAGGATGGGGACGTAAACGTAGGCCAGCAGCCCCTCACCGACCGCATCAACGCTCTCGCGCCCCTCGATGCCATGAGCGAAGCGTAGACCGAATCCCGCCATGACCACCACGACCAACCCGAGCAATTCCCACTGGTAAAATTGATGCCCAACCGCTCCCGCCGCCAGCAAAGCACCGGTCGGCAGCACCACCAGCAAACCAACGACCAACCCGAGATCGCGGCACCCCCCTCCAGGCCCTCCCCGGAAGAGGCCCCGAAATTCGCCCGATCCGGCCACGGTCAAAAGAGCCACCAGAGCGTAGAAAGCCCAACCACTTTGGGACAAGAAAACCCCCGTCACAATGGCCCACAATACCAGAGTGCTCGTCAAGCGGGCCCGGAAGACCTCCGCCTTGCTTGCTTTTTTGACCTCTCCTCCCATCGGCATGATCTTTGAAGGACGGGCTGGGCGCGAGCAATGACAATTCACGAAAAAAACCTGCAACTCTTTTCAACCTCCCCGGTTCTATCGGGCGAATCCGGGAGAATCCCTCCCGAACACTCAACCGAAAACAGAACAACCATGAAAATGAAACTGACGACCATGATCGTGGCGCTCGCCTCGTGCGCCTTTGCCCAAGACAAGCCGGAGAAGCCCAAGGGCCCCCGCGGACCCCGGCCCGTCCCCAAGGAAATCCTTGAGAAATTTGACAAAGATGGCGACGGAAAGCTCAACGAGGAAGAGCGCAAGGCCGCCATGAAAGAACGCCAGAATGCGATGGAAGCCCGCCGGGCCGAAATGATCAAGAAGTTCGACAAGGACGGCGACGGAAAGCTCAACGAGGAAGAGCGCAAGGCCGCCATGGAAGCTCGCAAGGCCGAGTTCCTCGCCAAATACGACAAAGACGGCGACGGCAAACTCAGTGAAGAAGAGCGTGCTGCGGCTCGCAAGGATATGCCCCAGCGTCAGCGCCCCGGTGCCGCCCCCGGCGGACGTCCCGGCGGCCCCGAAGGCCCCGGACCTCGCGGTCGCCGCGGACCGAAGAAAGGCGAGAAACCCGAAGGCAACTAACCCTCCCTTCGTTCATCTGGAATTCAGCAAAGGTTCGGTCGTGAAGGCGACCGGGCCTTTCCATTTCGACCGATTCTCAATCGGCAGGCAGATCGGGCATCTCATCGGCGGCGCAATTGTTGACTCGTCATCGGCATGTCCGACCCGATAGAAAGCCCGAAGTCCGAATGATTTCCCCCCATCCATGAGTTGGACCCGCGCCCTGTTTTATCTGTGCCTCTTTGGGGGATCGGGCTGGGCGTCCTACGCCATCTTCTCGCGACCCGCCGTGCTTCCTTCATCGCCCCCGGACTCGCGAACCTCGACTCTCTCTTCATCTCAGAACACGCAGCCTGACAAACTCCGCCCCCTCCTTCTCGACCCTCTCCCCCACGAACTTGTCGATCCCACCAACCATGATGTCATGGTTTGGGATCTGGCCCTCATGGAGCGTGGCGAGAAAATCGAACGTGACTCACTGGCCCGCCTTCAGGAACTCACCAACCGCTACCAGTTGACCGCCAACCAGCGGCGGGAAGCTTTTCCCCTTCTTGTCCGGCATCACCCCGATTACCTCGTGGGTCTCATTGTCAACGGAGTCCCGACCGAAGCTCCGGATGGGCGGGATTTTGCTTCCGAATTTGCCGAAATCCTGAACCTCACACAGCGCGAGCTCTACCAAGAGGAACTCGTCGCGGACCGGGCATGGTGGAAGGACGTGCTGGGACAAATTCGGGACGACCTTGACGGCGGCCGTCTGCCACCCGACGCGAGGGCGGCGGAACATGGGCGTTCGCCTGGTCCTACCACGAGCTTCGGCGACTGAGGGGAGGGAAGAGTCCCGGCCTAGCGGCGACGCCCTGAGCGCCTCCGACCCGCCTGCTTGCGGGCCGCCGCCTTGCGGGACCCCTCCTTCTTTGTCTTCGGTCCGCCCCTACGGGAGGCTTTGCTTCCACCGCGGACTTTCGCCTTCGAGGGGGAAGTTCCCTGTTTTCGGATCCCTTTTTTTCGCACCACTCCTCCGAGCACCTCGATGATCTTGAAATCCGCTTTCATCCCGATCCGGTCGATTTCCTCGACCACGACCTTGAGGCGTGTGCCCCCCTGTAAGACCTGGCCCCGGCTGTTGGCGAAACGGTCAGCATTATTCTCGAAGAACCATCGCCCTCCCTCCGGAAAGCCCTCCCGTTTGACCAATCCCCTTTGCAAGATGTCGGTGCACTCGATGAACAGGCCCATCGCACGCACCTCCATGACGATCGCGTTAAAAACTGGTGGAGTGTCAGACCGGGACGACAGCTCCAACCACTCCAGCATCTTCATCCGGCGACTCTCGCTCTCGGCGTCGGCACTGATTCTTTCGGTATCCGAGATATGCTCGGCAATCTCGGCGCAGCGCTTGGCATCGGGCGTGCGGTCGCACTCCTTCGGGCGATTCTTGAGCAAAGTCTGCAAGGCCCGGTGCATGACCAAGTCGGCGTAGCGGCGGATCGGACTCGTGAAATGACAATAGTCAGTCTTGGCCAAGCCATAGTGGCCATCGGGCGAGGCATGGTAGCAGGCCCGCTTCAGGCTTTTCAACAACCCAACCTTGATCGCCGGTTCCTCGAGCGTTCCCTTCGCATCGTCGATGAGTTTCTGAATATGATGACGGTTGGTCAGATCGCCGGGCTCGTATCCATGGGATCGGGCCAACTCGGCGAATTCCTGCAATTTGTCAGGATCAGGATCCTCGTGAACGCGATAAATGCTGGGCCGACCCGAATTCTTGACCTTTCTGGCCACCACCTCGTTGGCAGCCAACATGAATTCTTCGATCAACTGGTGGCTCTCGTTGTATTCCTCGCGATGATAACCGGTCGGGATCCCCTTTTCATCAAGTAAGATGCTCACCTCGGGCATCTCAAGATCGAGTCCGCCATGATCGAAGCGACGTTTTCGCAGGATTGAGGCCAACTCCCAAGCCTCGCGGATACGACGTCCCAATCTGCCTCCCTTTCCCGGGTTCTTGAGGATTTCCTGCGCCTCTCCATAGGTAAACTTCCGCGGGGTCCGGATCACGGCGTCGTAAAACTCACTTTTGAGGACCCGGCCTTCGCGGTCGAAGTCGATCACGGCACACTTGGTCAGCCGATCTTCCTGTGGCACAAGGGAGCAAATGCCATTGCTCAATTCCTCGGGAAGCATCGGAATGACCCGGTCCACGAGATAGGTGGAATTCCCCCGCTCTCGAGCTTCGAGATCGAGGAGGCTTTCCGGTTTCACATAATGCGAGACATCGGCGATGTGCACCGCGAGCCGCCACCCCTTCTCGGTCTTCTCCGCCAGTATCGCGTCGTCGAAATCCTTAGCGGTCTCAGGGTCGATGGTGATGACATCGCGCTCGCGCCAATCCGACCGCCGGGCGAGCTCCGATTCCGGAATCTCCATCGGGATCTTGCTCGCCGCTTCTACCACCTCGTGCGGAAAAGAGGGGTTGATGCCGTGTTGGTGCACGATGGCCTCGACATCGATCCCCGGATCTCCCGGCCAGCCGAGCACCTGCACCACGTGGCCCTTGGGAATTTCCTTGAGGTGGTTCCACTCGGTGATTTCGGCCACCACCAGTTGGCCCGACTTGGCATCGAGAGTGCTGCCAACCCGGATGGATGGTGGCAACCGTTCGTCTTCGGTCTTGACCGAGGAAAATTTCCCTTTCTTAAGGAAGATCCCGGTGATCTTGCTGGAGCGGCGCTCCACGACCTCGAGCACACGCGCCCTCAGGTCATGGTGTTCCTTCGATTCTCCATTGTTTTTCACCAACCGGACCCGGACGCGGTCCCCGTCGAGCGCCACCCCCATCGCACGGGGAGAGATGTAAAAGCGGTCCTGTTCATCAAAATCAATCCCGGTGGCAAGGTTTGCCTCGTCGTTCTTATCGACAAAAAACCAGCCGTGTCCGCCTGGTGCGGCCTTCAACTTGCCGATCAACCCCTCCCGGGATCGGCCCGACTTCCCAACCTGATACCGCCCCTTTTTTCCTTGCGAAATTTCGCCCGCTTCCACCAAGGACGCCAGGTTTTCTCGCAATTTCTTTCGCATGCTGCCCGGCAATTCCAGGGCGCGAGCAAGCTCGCTTTTGTTGAGCGGACGTCCACCATCCTTCCCCAAGAGCGACAGGATGCTCTTTTTCATCTCCTCCGGTTTCGACATGGGGACACAGTGCCTTGCCGAAACGCCTCCCACAACCCCCGATCCTTCGCAGCACCTAGAAAGATCAAGACCGGGAAAGAGGATGCGCCCGGCCGTTCCCAATGATATGGTCTTTCGAACAAAGAGAATCGTTTGGTTGCCAAGAAGGCACCCTTCACCCTAAGCTCCCTCACACCATGACAAACACCACAACTCAATCCCCGCTACGGCGCGGCTTCACTCTGGTGGAGCTTCTCGTCGTGATCGCGATCATCGCTGTCCTCATGGGCATCGCCTTCCCTCTCTACAACAGCATGACCGAGAGTGCGAAGAAGACCTCAGCCAACTCGGCGGCCACTAACCTCGTGCTAGCCTGCGACAACTTCTACGAGAAGTATCAATACCTCCCGATGGCCCTGAATAATAACGCCCAAGACAACGAGGAAACGACCAACAACCGCTTCATGCCCGCTCTCCTCGGGCTTCGCGTTGCCATCGATGAAAACCCGAACATGCTCGTTTTCTTCAAGTTCCAGCAGGCCGAGGGCAAGGGTGACGACGTTTACAACGGCCTGGTCCGCACCGACAACCGCGCCGAACTTGTCGGCCCATGGAAAAACAAGGAGAAAAATGATCGCCACTATCGCGTAGTGCTCAACTACGACAACGACAACCAGCTCTTCGTCCCCAACGCCCTCGGCAGCGAGACGCTCTTCGACCGCCGCGCCATTGCCTACCACATGGGTAAGGACGGCAAGGTCGGTGGTGAATATAACGACGATAATGTCTACAGCTGGAACAAGAGCGACTAGTCCTTCTTCCGTGCCCTCCTACGACCGGGTCCCGCCTCTTGCGGAACTCGGTCTTTTTTTGCCGTTCCTTTGACCCCAAAAGAGAAAATCAACAGCACGGAACGAGAATCCCATCCTTCATCCCATGAATTTTCTTCTTATCGGCCGGAACGATGGTCGCGAGACAGCCGCCGAGGCTGGTCCGGCCCGACGAGTCAACGAAGTAATAGGGGCAGAGTCTGACCCGGCCGATCATCACCTGGCGCTCTCCGGTTTCAGGATCAAAGTAGGGATGCTCAACCAAACGCGTTTCCTGAAATTCCTGCATCATCCGGGGCTGATGGTCAAAAGCCTCCTTGGCCTCATCGATCAGGTCACGCCATTCCTCAGAGGAAACATCGTGCCCCATCGTCACCCCACGCGAGCCCCACGCCAGCTCGCTGAAGCCGCTGATTTTGAGGACGAGGCGACGGTCCTTTTGACTGAACTCGCCCACTTCCTCCCACGAGGCCACCTCGAGGCCCGGAAGAGCGGCATGGGGCGGCATTTCGGCGGGGTCCACGACCCAACTGTATGGAATGACCTGGCGGAGGATTTCGAGATGAGTCCCTCGCAGCTCGCTCTGCCAAAGCCCACGTAATGAGGGTGTCCA
>JALQTQ010000156.1 GCA_023263995.1 Akkermansiaceae bacterium
GACAGCCGCAAGGCGAAGGAGAACGTCCTCAACGACAACTTCCACAAGAAGGAATTCCGGGAGCTCTGGGAGAAGATCAACCGGAAGGCCGCCTACACCGTCGACTTCGACAGCGACGAGCTGGTCGAGAAGGCGATTGGGGCTCTCGACAAAGACCTGCGGGTCGAAGAGCTACGGTTCCAAGTGAAACGGGGAGAGCAAAACGAGGTGATTGACCACGATGAGCTTGGGGCCAAGAGCACTTTTACCGTCAAAGAGCAGGAGCTGAAATACGTGGCTGGTTCGCTCAAAACCACCGTCAGTTACGACCTGATTGGCGAGATTGCCGATTCGGCCCAGCTGACCCGCCGGACCGTCGCGGCCATCCTTCAGGGAATCCAGCCCTTCGTGTTCGACCAGTTCAAGGCCAACCCGGAAGCCTTTATCAGCAAGGCCGCCGCGCTCATCAAGGAGCAGAAGGCCACCATGATCATCGAGCACCTGGCCTACGACCCCATCGACGAACGCTACGATTCCAGCATCTTCACTGCCGAGAAGCCCAAGGAGGACTTCAGCAAGGCCTACCCGGCCAAGAACCACATCTACGACTACGTCTTCACCGACTCCAAGGGGGAGCGGGAATTCGTCGAGGAACTCGACACCAGTGCCGAGGTGACGGTCTACGCCAAGCTGCCCCGTGGCTTCGCCATCCCCACCCCGGTGGGTGACTACAACCCCGACTGGGCCATCGCCTTCGACGCCGGCAAGGTCCGCCACGTCTACTTCATCGCCGAAACCAAAGGCTCCATGTCCTCGCTCGACCTACGTCCGATTGAGCAATCCAAAATCAGCTGTGCGAGGAAATTCTTCGCCAAGATTTCCGGTGAACAGGTGAGGTACGACGTGGTTGATAGTTATCACAAGCTCATGGCGGTGGTGAGCGCATGAGGGCCGGGCGGGACGGTCGGTGAGGGTATTCCGGTGTGGCCGTTTGGGGTGGCCGTTGCGGCGCGTTCTGCATGGAGCCGCTTATCTCAATTCCTTGATGCGGAGCTTACGGAATTTGTAGGTCTGGCCTTTTTCGCCGTGGTGCTGGATGCCGATGGGGCCGGAGGCGTCCATGTTGTCCCACACGTCGGTGATGAGGATGCCGTTGAGGTAGACTTGAATGTGCGGGCCCTGGCAGATGATGCGGTATTTGTTCCAGTCGTTGCGCTTGAGGGCGTTTTTCACCTCGGGCTTGGCGAAGTGGGCCATTCCTTCCTCCTTCGTCTTGGCCTTGTCGGCGAGGTTGGTGGTCCCATCGCGGCCGGGCCACAGCCACTTGCGGCGACCTTCGTCATAAAGCCCGCCCGACCAGCACCGATCGGAGCCATCGACTTCCGACTGATAACCGAAGACCTTGTTGGGTTTCACGTGACAGCGGAACATGAACCCGCTGTTGGCTTTGCCTTCCGGGAGTTTGATTTCGGCTTCGAACTCGAAGTCGCGGAACTCCTTCTCGGTCACAAGGAAGAACTTCTTGTTGGCGGTCAGATGGATCTCGCCATCGACGATGGCGGTTTCACCCCATTCGTAGGGATTCTTCCATCCGCTGGTGTCCTTGCCGTTGAAGAGATCGACCCAGCCGTCCTCGGCGAGGGCGGGGCAAACGCCGAGAGCCAGCGCCACCGCCGCAAACATCATTCGTGTCATGATCATGGGAAAAGTCTCCGGAGAACTGGCAACAAACTCAAGGGAATCTTTTTCAACTCACCGGGGCCATCATTTCGTCCGCACGATGGCGACCCAGTCGTTCTTGTCCGGGGCGGAGAGCTTCGGGGACTTCAGCGGGGAGGGTTCTTGGATCTCACCATTTCGCGGGTTGAACCATTGGATGGTGTTGGGCGACTGACCTTCCGGGAGCTGCAGGTCGCAGCTGCCACCAGCCGGGAGCCCGACGACAAAGAGATTCTCCCCGGCGAGGCAATAGGCCTGGTTTCCTTTCTCCGGATTACCGACGAGTTCCGGTCGGGGCGACATTTCCCAGAAGGGAATCTTTTGCTCGCGGAAGAAGTCGAGGGCGTATTTGGCGTAGGTCCATGATTGGTCGCGCGAGCGCCAGTCTTCGCAGACGAGATCGTTTTGCGGGAGCTTGTAGCCGAAGTAATACTCCACGCCCCAGCCGCCACCGAGGAGGTTGCCCCAGAGGACCCATTGACGGGTTTGGTCAACCGTGGGGATTTTTGGGTCTGAGGGCATGCCGGGGTATCCGGGATCGGGTGGCATGCCGTAGGTGGCGTCGCCCGGTTCATCGAAGGCGATGGCCCAAGGCCGGTTTGCTGCGGCCGAGGCCCGGTGCCATTTCACGGTCTGCCAGTGCACGTCCCTTAGGTTGGAGTTTTGCAGAGAGACCCCGGTGAGGGTTTGGGCTCCGAGGAGGGGGCGGTAGACCTTGTCTTGTTCGTTGGGGTAGGTGTGCACCACGAGGTGGTGGTCGTAGGGATCGTATCCGCGCAGGCAGCGGGCCATCGCGACCTGTTGTTTGGTGGTCTGGGTGTTCTCTTCGCCGAGGTTCCAATTGAGGGCGAGGTGATGGCCGAAGCGCGCCACCATTTCGCGGCAGTAGAGAGTCCGTTCGGGGCCGAGGTCGCCTCCGTCGAGCGAGGTCGGAACCGTTTCGGTCTTGGACTTGCCATGTCCCGTGCGGTTGTCGTCCATTTCCGTCTCCTGCAGTTTGAAATGAAGGAAGAGGCCCTTGGCTTGGGCGTGGGTGAAGACGAGGTTCCATTGGTCGAGTTTGGAGCAGTCGTAATGGAACTTGTCGTTCCGGGAGACGAAGGGCCAGACGTTGTCGCCATCGCCACCGGCATTGTAGGGGAGGAAGGAGAAGGCATTCATGCCTTTCGACGAGAGGTAGTTGAGGGCGCCGATGAGGCCCTTGCCCTTGCCATTTTGCCAGGTGGGATCGCCGGGCTTCCAGTCGTGCAAGTGCGGGGCAAAGGTCTTGAGGGGGACCTTCTTTTTGGTGGAGGCGGTGGTGCCGTCGAAGTCGGCGTATCCGAGCAGGGTCTCGGGCGAGTCAGCTCCGGCCTTGAGGAAGTAGCGTTTTGAGCCGGCGAACTGGAGATGATGTTTGCCGACGTAGGTCAGGCGGCCTTCCGCATAAAAGCCGGGGGCGTCGGAAGGCGTTGGTTTGATGGTGAAGGTGCCGGACTTGGCGTAGCGGTCGAGGGAGGCGACGGGTTTGTCGGGAAAGGTTTCGCTTGCTTGCAGGGCGACGTCCTTTCCGGTGAGGAAGGTGGTGTGGTAGGTCCACTCGCCGGGGAGGTCGGGCGAAAAGTGCGCGCGCCACTTTGTGCCGGAGGTGGCGGAGCTTTCGGCAGCCTTGCCATCGGCCGCGAAGTATCCCGGGACGTGATATTCAAATTCGCCCGAGTGGTGGGTGAAGGTCACCACGAGGGAGAGGTCGCGAAAGGGATTGGGGTCCTGGTCGAGTTCGTTGGCGAAGGGGCCATCGAGGGTCAGGGTGACCGGTTGCCACTGGGTGTCGCCGGTCAGGGTGACCGAGCCGTCGCCGTCGCTCTCTCGCTGATCCTTCCCGGCCATTTCCTGGTCGCGGGCGAGGTTGGCCTCGATCCAGGCTTTGAGGGTCGAGGACCCCCGGCCGTAGGGTTCGGGTAGGGGGACGAGGTCGCGCGTTTGGAGCCGGGGCGGGTCACCCCAGTGCTCGGGGAACTGGTGATTTCCCTTTTGGGCCGAAAGAACGAGGGTGGTGAGGAAAAGGAGGGCGAGGGTTTTCATTGGGACTCAGTTGGCCAGGAGTTCATCGGGCGCATCGGCGAGGATGCGATGGTAGGGAGAGAGTCGGCACATGAGGGTTTTCCAGAGGGTGAGGTCGTGGGCGAGGTGGCGAAGGTCGTGGGGGGGATCGACAATGGTCCAGCTTTCGCGTTCCAATTCGTCTTCGAGCTGTTTCGGGGACCATCCCGAGTGTCCGGCGAAGGCGCGGACGAGGGTGCCGGGCTGCTTCATGCGGGCCAGGGCTTTCTCGACTGGAAGGCGCAGTTCGAAGGCGAGTTCACCGTCATTTTCGTGAAAGGCGGCGAACGAGAGATTGTGACGAGCGACCGGTCCGCCAAGGTAAATGGGAAGTCGGGCGAGAGCGGAGAATTCGTCCGACGGGAGAACGTCGCCCACTGTTCGGCCCGACGGGTGGTTCAGGATGAGGCCGAAGGCCCCTTCGTCTGCGCTGTGTTCGCCGATGAGGATGACCGACTTGCGGAAGGTGTCGTCGCGCAGGGAGGGGGAGGCGAGGAGGAGGCGGCGTTGGATCTTGGGAGGGGGCGAATAGGGACTCATCTCGTTCAGGGTAGCGGAGAGGAGCCCGTCTTTCGAGGGGAAGATGTCGCTTCGATTCAGGATTACGGCTTGATTGACTGGTCTGATTTAGGGAGGTTCGCCGCACATGAATCAAGAAGCACTTCAACGCGCAGCAGTCGAAGCCCGCGGATTGGCGATCGATGCCGTCCATGCCTGTTCTTCCGGTCACCTCGGGCTTCCTCTCGGGTGCGCCGATTTGGGCGCGGTCCTTTTTGGCGAAGCCCTCCGTTTCAATCCGGCTGCTCCCAAGTGGTTGAACCGCGACCGTTTCATCCTTTCGGCCGGTCATGGATCGATGTTCATCTACAGTTGGCTGCACCTTTCCGGCTTCAAGGTGAGCCTGGACGATGTCAAAAATTTCCGTCAACTGCACTCGATCACGCCGGGTCATCCCGAGTTCGATGAAACCGAAGGGGTCGAAGCGACCACTGGTCCCCTTGGCCAGGGGGTGGGCAATGCGGTGGGATATGCCTTGTCCGGAAAGCGGGCCGCCGCCCGGTATAATACCGCCGAGCATGTCATTTTCGATCATCACGTCGTGGCCCTCGCGGGTGACGGCTGCCTTCAGGAAGGGGTGGCGCAGGAAGCGATCGCCTTCGCGGGTCACAATGGTCTCGATAACCTCATTCTCATTTACGATAGCAACGACGTCACCCTCGATGCGATGGCCGAAGTCAGCCAGGGGTGGGACACGGAGAAATACTTCGAGTCCTTGAACTGGGATGCGGTGACGGTCGACGGCCACGACATGGTGGCCTTCCTGGAAGCTTTCAACGCGGCCAAGGCCAATGACAATGGCAAGCCCAAGATTATCATTGCCAAGACCGAGATTGGTCGGGGCATTCCCGAAGTGGCCGGGACGGCCGGGGCTCACGGGGAAGGCGGGGCCAAGTTTGCCGAGTCGGCCCGGGCGGGGCTGGGCCTTCCGGCCGAGACCTTCCACGTCTCCGACGAAACGAAGGCCTTTTTTGCATCGCAGGCCGAGGCCCAAGCGTTGGTCTTTGCTCAATGGCAGGCGACTTACGATGCGTGGGCCGAGGCCAACCCGGAGTTGGCTTCCGAGCTTGAGCATGCCGTGGCCAAGGCGGTGCCGAACGGTCTGAGCGAAAAGATTCCCGCCTTTGCGGACGACTATGCCGATGCCACCCGGGGGTCCGGCGGAGTGGTGATCAATGCGGTGGCCAAAGTCATGCCGACCTTGCTCACGGGTTCGGCCGACTTGTTCGGATCGACCAAGAACTACCTCAAGGACGAGGGAGACTTTTCGGCAGAGAATCCGACCGGTCGCAACATCTGGTTTGGCATTCGCGAGCACGGCATGGGGGCGATCTGCAACGGCATCGCTTACGATGGGCTCTTCCGCATCAGCGGGGCAACCTTCTGCGTCTTTGCCGACTACCTGCGCCCTTCGATTCGCCTCGCCGGTCTGGCCAAACTGCCGGTGACCTACATCTTCACCCACGATTCCGTGGGGGTGGGTGAGGATGGTCCGACCCACCAACCGGTGGAAACGGTGAGCGGCCTGCGCGTCATTCCCAACCTCGATGTCATCCGCCCGGCCGACCAGGAAGAGGTGGCCGGTTCCTACGTCTGCGCGATGGAGCGCAACGACGGCCCGACCGCTCTCATTTTCAGCCGTCAGAAGGTCGTTTCTCTCAATGAATATGCCTCGGTGGAGACCCGTCGTGATGGTGTCTCCAAGGGCGCTTACATTCTCAAGAAGGAGGAAGGCGACCTCGAGTGTATCATCCTGGCCACTGGTTCGGAAGTAGGGCACGCCCTCGAAGCAGCCAAAGAAATCGGCGCTGGAGCTCGCGTGGTCTCAGCCCCGTGCCTTGAGCGCTTCGACCGTCAGTCGGCGGCTTACCGCGAAGAAATCCTGCCCGCCTCCTGCACCAAGCGCGTGGCCATTGAGGCCGGCGTGAGCGGGCTCTGGTATAAGTATGTCGGACTCGAGGGACAGGTCGTGGGAATCGACCGCTTCGGCATTTCCGCTCCGGGCGATGTCGTGATGGACGAACTCGGGATCAACGCCGCTGGGATCATCAAGGCGCTTAGCTGATTCGAATCATTTTCCATTGTCAAAGCTTCCACTCGATCGGGTGGAGGCTTTTTTTTCACCTTTCCGGAAAGAGAAACCCGCGAAAAGGGGGGCGGGCCAACGGAGAGGTGGTCTGGGACGGTTATCGGGATCGGGGTCGCAGGGAGGCAACTGAGGGCAGGGCGCTCTGGAAGTGGCTGAGAGCCCATTCCGCGTCCTTCTTCAGGCCGGTCACTTCGCGGGTGACCGGTTCGCGGAGAATGGCGATGGGTGAGGGGGCCGGAGCGGGGGGGGTGGCAATCACCACCGGAGCCGGGGCGGGTGGGTCTTCGGGCAGGAGAACGACGGCAAGGGCGACGAGGGGCGCGACCGAAAGGGCGAAAAGGAGGAGCCGGGACGACGGTGTGGTTTTTTCAGGTTTGCCGGCCAGCGCTTGGAGGCGGCATTCAAATCCCGGGCGCGGGTGGGTCGGGGGGACCTTTTCGCGCAGTCTTTGTTCCAGTTCTTGTGGGGTCATGACGAGGTGAGTTTGGCGGTTTGGCCGGGAAGCCAGGCTTCGCCGGTGGAGAGGAGTTTTTTCCCGAGGCGCTTGCGCGCGCGGAAAAGGATCACCTTGGCATGCGGGGTTGTCTTGCCGAGGACGCGGGCCACCTCTTTCAGGGGTAAGTCCTCCTGGTAGTGCATCCAGAGTGCGGTGAACTCGTTCGGGTTGAGCGTGGCCTTGGCGATTTTCCAGAGGGCGACGGCGTCGTGGGGCCGGGCGGACTCGGTCGAAGGATGATCGGAATCGAGGAGCGGGGCGGTGGCCTTGTTCTTTCGCCACTGCGAGATTGCGGTGCGCCGGGCGATGGTGAAGAGCCAGGGCAGGAGTTCATGGCCCGCTTTGAAAGTCCCGAGTTTGCGGAGGGCTAGCAGAAAGGTGTCCTGAGTGAGGTCCTCGGCATCCTCCCGCTTGCCGGTCAGCTTGAAAAGGAAGGAATAGATCCTTTCGTGGTATCGGTGGATGATTTCATCGCGCGCCGACGCAGCCTCGCCCCCGTCCGCAAGCGCGGCAAGGACGAGGTCGGTGTCGGAACGAGGGGGCATTACGACAGGGTTTATCGCATTTGCGAAAGGAGTTCGAGGGCCTTTATGGCCGAGAGATCCATGGTCATGGTCATGGTCTTGTCGGCGAGTCGGGTTTGGTGTTGGATCTCAAGATCCGAGACCTTTTCGTCCGCCAACTGGCCAAGGGCGACGAGACCTTCCATCACGCGGGCGAGGCGTTCGGTGGTGAGGGGATGGTCTGTTTCGGCGGTCATCGTCATCTCGAGTCGCTGCTTGCTTTCGCCCACCGTCATCATGAGCGATTTGGCCTGACGAATGATACGGGAGCCTTCGTCGTCGGGCATTTCGATCTTGTCGAGGTTGGCAAAGACCACCACGGCGGGGTCCTTGGCAGGGAGTTCGGCCTTGGCGGCCAGCCCGGGCTTTTTCTTGGCGAGGACATCGAGGCCGAGGTGGACGAGGTCCTTCCGGGAGCTGATGATGACCGTCCCGCCATCGTGAAAGCCGGCGTGTTGTGTTTTGCCCTCGTCGTGCCATTGGTGCACGGTCGTGGGCCCGTGGGTGGAGGTCT
>JALQTQ010000157.1 GCA_023263995.1 Akkermansiaceae bacterium
GTTTGGTGTTTGAACACAAATAAAAACTATATCAATTAATTGCCAATCTATGCTTTCATAACTTGAATGAAATGACATTCTGCTAAAATTTTCGTCTTTTTCAAAGTAGTGATCTAATTCTGGTTCAAAAAAAGGTAATTGCTTGTTCTTAAGATTCTGAATTTTATCAATATCTAGATCAATGAAAGAAACTTTGTGTCCTTGTTCAGCAAAACCTACACCAGACACTAAACCAACATAGCCTGTACCAACAATGACAATGTTCATATTATGTCATGTTAACAATTAATGGATTTAATATAATTAGTAATGATAAATTATATTGCTCATTGGGATCAGATTTTGATCCAGTCAAGAAGCAAAATTATACATGAATTAAGTAATTTTGAATTTAGATCAATATGTCCAATTGTTGAAGAAAATGAACTTAAAAAACACTATTCTGAAACTTTAAACTGGAAGATATCAAGAGAGAGATATTTTGATTTATCTGCTGTCTGCTGTGCTCGTGGGATTGGCCGCTGTCCTCCTCTACCGGGTCCGACGCGGCCCAAGGAGTTCGGGTTGGGGTGTACCACACTCGGTTCGGCTCTCTCGAGGCTTGGGGTTGGCTTGATGTCTTGGGATTTCCTCATCTTGGTGGCCGGGCCACTTGTTGAAAGGGCACTCTCGATTGCCATGAGGGTCTTTTCGAGCTGGGCTTGGGGTTGCAAGAACCAGTCTGTGCTCCAAATCCGGTGGATGTCCCAGCCATGGTTTCGGAGGACGGCTTCTCGCTGACGATCTCGCTCCCGGGCCGAGCGAGCAGAGTGGTAGGAAGCCCCATCACACTCAATGCCAAGCAGGTAGCGCGACGGCTGTTTCGGGTCGACGACGGCCAGATCGATGAAGAAACCGGCGGTCCCGACCTGCGGGTGGACTTCGTAGCCTTCTCTTTCGATGGCTCGCTTCACCGATTCCTCGAAAGGCGAATCCATGCCCCGGTCGGATTGGGGGTCTGCCGTTCCGAGGATGCCCGTTTCGGCGTAGTGCAGGAAGGTCTTCAGGGCGGCGACGCCTCTCGTTCTGGAGCGATTCAGGTCGATCTCGTCCGCGTGGACCGATGCGAAGACCTCGCAGCGTTCCTTGGCTCGTGAAATGAGAACATTCAAGCGCCTCTCCCCGCCGTCCCGGTTCAGGGGGCCAAAGTGCATCGCAAAGAAGCCGTCTTTGTCCTTTCCGTAGCCCAGGGAGATGAAGATCACATCCCGTTCATCCCCTTGAAGGTTTTCAAGGTTTTTGACAAAGAAGGGTTCGTGTTCGTGGCGGTGAAAGAAGTGTTCGAGGTCGGGGCGTCCCCGGCGGAGTAATTCCAACTCATCGAGGATGGCATCGCGTTGGGCGACCGAGAACGCACCAATCCCCAGTGACTTGTCAGGGCGCTCTTCGGCATGGCGGACGACATGCTCGGCAACGGCTCGGGCCTCCACCTGGTTCCGGTAGGTCTTGCCCCGGTCAAAGATGCCATCCTCGATGTAGTGATATCCGAGGCCCAAGTGGGTCATGTCGAACTGCGGGCTCGGGATGATGAAGAGCTTGTCGTCGTAGAATTCGTGGTTTGATACCGCGATGAGGGATTGGTGACGGCTCCGGTAGTGCCAGCGGAGCATCGAGGAGGGCAGACCTTTCGCGTTCGCCAGGCCGAGGAGGCTTTCCATGTCACTTGCTCCCGCAGTGCCATCGTCCTCTTCGTCCTCATCCTGGTAGTCGAAGTTCTGCGAGGCAAAAAACCGGCTCGGTGGGAGCTGTTTCTCATCGCCTACGACCACGAGTTGTTTTGACCTCGCGACAGCGCCAAGGGCATCGACCGGTTCGACCTGACTGGCCTCGTCAAAGATCACGAGGTCGAAGTTGATCGTTCCCGGTTGCAGGAACTGGGCAACGGACATGGGGCTCATCATGAAGACGGGCTTGATGGCTTGGATGGCCCCCTCGGTTTTTGCCAAAAGTTGGCGGATTGGCATATGGCCCCGTTTTCGTGCCATTTCCCCCCTCAGGATTCCCAAGGCTCCCATGCTGCCTGCCGTCCCCCTCGGGAGTTCGTCAAAATGCTTCTGCATGACCTCGTATCGCGCGAGGTTGATCCTTTGTGAGTCGATCTTGCGAAATCTCTCGACCAACTGGGAATGAGTCTGGCCGTCAAATTGCACCAGTGAAGGGGTTTCCTCCGCAAAGTGGTTGTAGAGTTGCCGGTGATACCCATAGTCGAAGGCGAGACGTGCCTGGTCCGCCGCCAGAGTCCCTTCACTGATCGCCGAGGGGATGCTGCCAACGCCCAGGTCCCCGCATTTCACCACTCGGTTGTGGTAGGTGATCCAGGCATGGAGTGACTCAGCAGAGCGGTTCCATCCCCCGATTCGCTCTTTCACGACATCCAGTGGGATCAATTCGACATGCGTGGAGCCAAAGGCGTGGACCAGATCCAGTTCCAGTTTCGCGGCGAGAGTGTTGAAGCGATCCTTGAAATCATCGAGAGCAACGGACATGGCTGCGGCGGCTTCCTCGTGTTTCACCCGGTCCGGATGACGTTGGGAGAGATGAACGAAGAAATCGTGGTCCAGGCCTTGAGCTTGGGTCTCCTCGGCCCAGCGAACGATCCGATCCAGAGCCTCCCAGTCGGATTGTGTCCCGGCCCAACGCGCCCCGAATGCTTCAGCGGCTCGCGTCTTTTGCTCATCCAGAATCCGCCGGAGGGCCTCTCCCTTGGCCAGCGCATCCAAGAGTTCCAACCTCTCGCGGTGATCCTTCGGGGGCTTAGGCACTCTCAGAAGAGCGCGGAACTCAGCCATCGCATTTCGGTATCTCGCCTTGAAAATCCTGAACATCGACTGACCATGCGCGGCAATCATCTGGCGGATGTGTCCAACATCTGTGGCCCATGCCGCGTCCACCACCTGCTCTCCGTATTCCTTCCTGGCTCCTGAAATTGCCGTCCCGGCTTCGACCACGGATTTCAGGATCGCGATGTCCCGCTTCCAGGCCGGCGAGGCCAGAGCTGAAAAATCAAGGTCGGGTGAACGGGCGATGGCGCCGGCCTTGGTGGCGAGAGTCTGCGTTTGGGCCAGATCTCCGGGCGCTTCTTCGCCCTGTATTTCGGCGAGCTCCTCGATTGTTCTCTTGAGGGCGGACAGGGCTTCTTCCAGCTCAGGGAGGGAAGCGGCGATCTCTTCTCCGTCAAATTTGGTCAGGATCATCCGCTTCACTCCCCGCCAGGGATGTTGTCCCGGATGCCCCAGTTCGGCGACGCGGGATTCCAGCTCATCCATCAGGCGTTCCCGTTCGCGCCGATCTTCTTGCGTCCAGCTCAGTGCTCTTCCAAAGCGGGGTGGGTTCTGATCCGGAAACTGATCCTTGAGCTCGCAGAGTCGCCCGATGACGTGCATCGCATTGAGCCCACTCGGTTCCCGGGTCTCGTTGAGCATGGCGGCATGGCCATTCAACTTCTCGCGGAGATGCTTCAGTTCCTCGAGAGTGGTGGCCCTGCCGACCGCCCGGGGTTTGCCCAGCTCGAGGGTCTCGCTCAAATCCGCCAGCACACTTTTCTTGTCGCTCTTGTGGCTGTGGAGTTCGAGAGCCAAAGGGCCCATCCCAAGGGCATCGAGGCGCCGCTTCACCACCTCGAGGGCGGCCAGCTTCTCCGCAACGAAGAGGACCTTTTTGCCGTCAAGCACCGCGGTGGCGATGAGGTTGGTGATGGTTTGGGATTTCCCGGTGCCCGGCGGGCCTTGGATGATGAGGTTCTGATCCCTCCGGACTTCCTCCACGGCCACGGACTGGGACGAATCGGCGTCGATCACGTAACTCAGACGGTCAACCGGGATCAGCTGGTCGAGATGGGTATCCGGGTCGATGGTCGAGTCCGGTGCCGGGAAGCCGTCGCCCATCAGTTTTGAGACCAAGCCGTGGGTGTGCAGGGGGGAATCCTCAGGCCAGGTTTCCGGATCGAGGTCCCGATGCATCAGGAACTTGGCAAAGGAGAACATCCCTAGAAGGATTTGATTCGGCAAGACCTCCCAGTCCTTCTGGTCTGCCACAGCCTCGGTGAAAGCGGAGAAGTAGTCGTCCAGACTGGTCTCGTCATCGGGAAGCCAATTTGGGGCGTTGACCCCCATGCTTTTCAGCTTGGCGATGAGGGACAGGTTTTCGTTGGCCTCGGTTTCCAGGGCTGAAAGCTTGAACTTGGATTTCGCCCCTTTTCGCTCCAGTCGGACCGGGACGAAGAGGAGCGGAGCAAAGCGGTCGATGTCGCTGGTCTTGCTGTCCCGCCAGCGCAGCTGCCCCAGGGTGATAAAGAGGGTGTTGACGCCGGTTTCCTCGATCGCGGTTCTCGCATCGTAGTGCAAGGCGAGCAGGCGCTTTTGCAAGGCCTCCGATCCCATTTTGGTTTGGAGTTTGGTGTCGGAGTGCCTTGCCGCGACCCCACGGTCATCGACCTCTTCGTCGTCGTCCGCCTCTGGCTGGGCGAAGTGTGGTCCAGCTGGTTGGTCCGGGCCGTCATCTCCCGCCTCTTCTTCCTCGGCTTCGAGGAAGGTGAACGATTTCCCCTCCTCGCAAAGAAGGCGGTAGACCTCGTCGCTCCTTTCGTCCACCACGTGAACCACCTTGGCCCGTCCATGCTGGGGGACACTCAGAAGCCGGTTGCGGGTACTGGTGTCGAGCAACTGAAAGCGGGCCTTTTCGAGTTCTTTGGCGACGTCGGGCATTTTTTGGAGTTTTTTTTGGGGGCAGGTGCCTTTTACACAGGGGCGGGACAATTGTGAACGCTGGCGAGCATCGAGCGGTCATGGCAATTGACACGGACCTCACCTGCGAATCGCGGAAACAGATTCGAAGCCCCCCCTCGTCGTGATGCGTCCCAATTCTGAAGCACTGTCCCACACCGCTTCAAAGCCACCCTTTGGTGTGGAGTTGGCTCAGCGCAAGGCGGACTTTGCCCTCGGTCATCAATTCACTCTTTCTCTGGTTCCAAGCCTTTTGGCCAGGAACCCAGTTGCGCACCCCTTCAAGGACTGGGTCGAGGTCGTGTGTCCCTAATTCGTGAGACACCCAGTGAACTGTTGCCAAAAGCTCCATGCCGAATGGAGTTTCAAAACCCTCGATGAGATGTTTCACACGCTTGAGGCGGGCTTGTGATTCAGAGTCGCTTTTCAGGAACTCTGTTGCCTCGATGACGGCGTCTTGCTCGACTTGAAGTTCGGTTTCAGACTGATCGTGATCGCCGACTCCTTTTACAAAATGGCCATCGATTCGGTTCAGGACATGCCTCAAGCTGTCAGCGTAGGGGCCATATTGATTTTTCTCAAAGTTGAGCTTCAGGGGTTGGCCTGCGATCTGCGCGAAGTAACACAGTTTTTGGACCTCGACCTTGGTGAGTGAGTAATCGAGCTCCTTGTAGAGAGCCAGGAGTTTGAGGAGAACGGCCCGACCCGCTGTCATTTTGGGGCGCTCCGATCGAACCGCTAGTCTCTTGGCTTCCGGTGCCCCAGTCGGTGCAAATAGTTGGATCTCAACATCCAGGTCGCCAAGCTGCTCACGAATGAGTTGCTCAACGCGAGGCCACTCCAAGCCACCATTCCCGCACCCCAAAGGTGGGATCGCAATGGATTCAATTTGCAATTCTTCGATGGAGCGGTGAAGGGCTTTCAGTCCACTCTTGATAAACTCGATTTGGGATTTGCCGCGCCAGTGATCTTTGGTTGGGAAATTGATGATGAAGTAGGGCTTGCCCGCCAGTTTTCCAAATTCGTGGATATGGAGGCTGCCCGGACGCAATTTCCCCGAGTCACAGTCTTGTTTGTAGGACTTGAAGGCTGCTGGCCACTTTTTCTTGAACTGGAGGGCGATTCCTTTGCCCATGACACCGACACAATTGACCGTATTGACCAAGGCATCAGCCTCAGCTTCCAAAAGGTCCCCAGTTTGAATCGTAATCGCCATCGGTCAGAAATAGTATTCAGGACGAACTTTGACGGCAAGCTCCAAGCCCGCCTGTGACAAGACATCCTGGACCGCCTATTGGACCTAGGGATTGTGAACCGCGATCTGCCGTATGCAACTGAGGTTGAGCGACTGATGGACTAAAAACTCGGCTTGGCGAATTTCCCGGCGGTTGCTCCAGTGTGGGCGGGCGTCGTCGTAGCGATCCCCCCAATACTTTGAAAACCCGCCGACGAGAGGGGGCTCGAAAAAGATGCGCCAGTCGATTTTTTCCAAGTCGTCGAGGTCGTTGAAGGCCTCCGCCATTCCCAGAACAGCGTGGCGGTCGAAGAAGACAATACTGTGGTTTTCGGCGATCTCCTGAGCGTGGAAGATGAGGTAGATGATTTCCTCCTGAGGTTGGGCATCTTCGATACTGCGCCTGTGGTTACAGAAGAGCATGGGAGCACGAGGAGCAAAATAGAGGGGGACGTAGTCGTGCAGGGTTCCTCCAGGCATGACTGGGATGATTCTCGTGGCTCGGCGGGCCTGGACTTCTTCGCTGGCGATTGAGGTCACGCCCGACCCTGGCAAGTCGTTCTTCGCCACGATCAAGCCGCTTCTCAAAATCGCAGGCAAGTTGCTCACGTGGGTCATGTGGAAGACGGGAGTCTGCTCGGAGTGTCCAGGTGGGCGCATTATTACGATTCGTAATTGGTCAGTTCAGCCACCAGGGCGTCGAGGAGGCGGGTGGCGGAGGCGCGGGATTGTTCCAGGCGGACTTCCCACTCGTCCACCAAGGCCATCAGTTGATCGACCTTGGCGACGATCCGGCGTTGCTCGGCGAGGGGTGGGAGCGGAATCGGCAAAGCGCACATAACACCGCGTCCGACGTTCTTCATCGAGCTGCTGGTCCCCGACGAGTTCTTGGCGTAGTGAGTCCGCGACCACTCTGAGGAGTTTGCCAAATTGATGTAATCCCGGTCGATGTTGTCGGGAAAGGTAAAGCGGACGATCTTATCGCTCATCATGAGGCGTGGAGGAGTTTTTGCGACCACGACACTTCGAGCGACCAGTTCTTCAGTGTTTGCTCGGGAAAGAAGAAAATCGCCGGGTTTTACCTCACAGGCGGGTCGAGGTTCTTTTCCCACTGGGAGGGCTTTGTTCTGTTCGGGATTGAAGCTTCCCCATGACACCGCGCTGACTTTCAGGACCCCCCATTCACTACCGGTCCTTTGCTCCGGGCGGCATTGGGGGCTCCACCCCGAATCGCTGGAAAGACAGATGTTACCCAACCTAACCCATTTCCAAGATTTGGGGATATTGTAAGGAGCCTTGGCCAGAGATACCTCTTCGTAATTTTTTGCTTTTGCTGCCTCCCTAAGCGGGCCTAACCGTTCGACCAATTTCTCCGCAGGTTCATCCTTCGGATCTTGGGAGACGAGCTTCCCTTGGACAGCGAGAGTGAGGATGGTTTTGCGGAGGTCGGCGGGGGTGAGGGTGAAGGAGTCGTGGAAGAGGAGGTCGAGGTTTTCGGGGGTGGGGGCTTCGGAGAAGCGGGCGAGGGCGGCGCGGGCCAGCTCGGCCTGGCGGGTGTCGCGCTCGCGCAGTTGCGCCTCCAGTCGGTCACACTGCGCCATCAAGGCATCCACCTTCGCCACAATCCGCTTCTGCTCGGCGAGGGGCGGAAGGGGGATGGGCAGTTGCCGTACCTTCTCGGCGTTCAAGTTTTGCACAACGGCTCCTGCGGCGGCCTTTGTGAAGAAGGAGAAAACGTAGCCTGACGACAGAAGATAATAGAGAAAGCCCGCGTCGATCTCATTTGGTGGATGAATGCGTACCCAACCGTCGTGAATGCAGCCTTCGATCTTCGAGATATAGGGTCGCCCGAAGCTCATGGAGTTGGTCAGAAGGAAGTCGCCCGGAAATACTCTGCGGGTCTTCTTGAGTCCTTCCTTTCGGATTCTCTCACGTGTTGAAGTTATGTATCGGCCGCCCTTCTCAGTGTCTCCAATTTTGATCCAGTTCAGGCCATTGGGGTC
>JALQTQ010000158.1 GCA_023263995.1 Akkermansiaceae bacterium
CCGCTTCTATCACTACTCCAGTGGCGATGTCTTTCGGCAGCTCGACACCCGCACCGAACTGGGACGCAAATTTGTGGAGTATTCCAAAAGGGGCGAGTTGGTCCCGGACGAACTCACCATTCAATTGTGGGCAAGTCACATGAAAGACCTCGTGACGAGCCACCGCTACAAGCCCGATATCGACATTCTGGTCCTCGACGGCATCCCGCGTAGCGTTGACCAGGCCCGGATGCTCGAGAATTACGTCGAGATCCACCAAGTGTTCCATTTGAGCTGCCCAAACCGCGATGAACTGGCCCGTCGCCTGCGCAAAAGGGCCCTGAAAGAACAGCGGCTCGACGACGCTTCCGAGGTGGTCATCCAGCATCGAATCAAGACCTACGAGGAGGAAACCAAACCCATCCTCGATTACTACGGGGAGGAGAAACGCTGTGACATCGATGCCACCCAGTCCCCAGCCAAGGTTTTGTATGACATCCTCGCCAAACTGCAAACCCTCGAGGCTTATCAGCGGATTGCGAGCCAGACGATCTAACCCGATTCAACGATGCGACTCGTTTTCATGGTCACCGGTGAAATTTCCGAAGAGACCTTTGGGGCTGCCCTCGCGAGCGACCATCACCAAGTGATCGGCTTGGTGACGCAACCCGACCGCCCGGTGGGCCGGAAGCAGATCCTCACTCCCCCTCGGGTGAAGGAAATGGCCCTTGCGGCCGGAGTCCCGGTGATTCAGCCCGAAAAGGTCTCGCAAGAACAAGCCCTCCAGCAGATTCGGGAATGGCAGCCCGAGGTGATCGTGGTGATGGCTTACGGCCAGATCCTGCCGCAGAGCCTGATCGAGATTCCATCGCGAGCCATCATCAACCTGCACGCCTCTTTGCTTCCGAAATACCGCGGGGCCTCCTGCATCCAGGCCGCAATCCGCAGTGGTGACCGGGAAAGCGGGTGGAGCGTCATCCACGTGGTCCGCAAACTTGACGCCGGGAACGTCATCCTGCGAAAGCCCCTGTCGATCCGGGAGGGGGAAACGGCAGGTGAATTGCACGACCGGCTTGCGGCCACCGGCCCCGCCGCCCTGGGGGAGGTTCTCGACCTCTTGAGCGCAGGTGAAGTGCCGGGCGAGGCCCAAGACGAGAGTGCCCAGACATACGCTCCCAAGCTTGTTCGGGCCGATGGCACAATCGATTGGTCGAAACCCGCTGAAGCACTGGAACGCCTCGTTCGCGCTTACCATCCATGGCCCGGGACAACCGGAATGCTGGAGGGGAAACGATTGAAAATCTTTCCCCCCGTCAGTGTGGGGAGAGGGGCAGGGATTCCCGGAACCTTTCTCGGGATTGTTGGGAAGAGGCTGGAAATTGCCTGTGGCACTGGCAGCCTCTTGATTCAAGAGGTGCAGTTGGAGGGAAGTCGACGGATGACCGGAGAGGAGCTGGCGCGGGGACACGAAGCAGCCCTGAAGAAAAGACTCGGCTAGCCAGGTGAGAGTCGAAAACTCGCCACGGCGCGAGGCAATATCCCTCGCTTTTTTGGATGGGAAAGGTTTAAGGTCAAGTCATGCAAATCATCTCTTTTCTTTTTCTGGCCACCATGACCTTGTCGTGGGGCACGACGCTGGAGGTCTTTCGGATCTTTCATCCTCTGTCCCTCCATGGCACCGATGTGGATTACGAATTCGAGGGGGAAACCATTCAGGCCCGGGTCCTCTCCCGCCCCATGGTTCTGAGTGGAGCTCTTCCCGAAGAGTTGGTGAGCGCGGTAGGCGCATCTTATCGAATGCCTCCCGCTCTCAATTACACCGAGCGCGAGTGTAATTTACTCCAGCTTTACCGATTGGAGCTGAAAGGTGAAATGACCGGGAACGCTGATCTCAAGGTCATCATCGACTTGTCTGCCAGTGAGGTCCCGAAGGAGGTTGTGCTTCCGCTGAGAACCGTGTTGAAATTGACAATTTCCGCTCTCAAACAGACCTTGAAGGACTCTCACCTGATCGAAAATCGGCCACTGAAAGTCACTCTTGAGCTTGCTGGATTGACTGAAAAGACGAGATCGCTGCGCGATCTTGCAGGCCGGTTCGAGCTTGGCGACCGCTGAAGCCGGACGGGAAATTTTCACCAGAATCTTTTTCGGCTTTTCCGTCCAACTTCGTCCTGACACACTCGTCTCCAGCACATGAGTGACCTGAAGGAGATCCGCAAATTCAAACGAGTCGTCTTGAAGCTCAGCGGAGAGGCCCTTCGGGCTCCCGGAAGTCAGGACAATATCTCTCCGGAAATCGTGGGGCGGATCGCGAAAGAGATTCACGCCGCCCGACAAGATTCCGGGGTCGAACTTGCGATTGTGGTCGGAGGGGGGAATTTTTGGCGGGGAGCGTCGGCGAGTGCCCGTGGGATGGACCGCGCCACCGCTGATTATGTCGGGATGTTGGCGACCGTGATGAATGCCTTGGCCCTGCAGGCAGCGCTCGAGCAAGAGGGCGAAGAATGCATCGTCCATTCCGCGATCCACATGCAGAACGTCGCCGAGCCCTTCATCCGCCGTAAAGCCTCGCGACAGCTGACTCGTGGTGCCGTGGTCATTTTTGCGGCTGGGACCGGGAGCCCCTTTTTCTCAACCGATACCACCGCGGCCCTTCGGGCCAACGAGATGGATGCCGACGTTATTTTCAAGGCCACGATGGTGGATGGGGTCTACGATTCTGATCCCCGCAAAAACCCCGATGCGGTCCGCTATGAATCCGTTTCTTTTCGAGAGTGTCTCAGCAAGCAACTCGGAGTGATGGATGCCACGGCCTTCAGCCTTTGCATGGACAATGACATTCCCATCATCGTCTTCGACCTCGGCAAGGAGGGAAACATCCGCATCGCCCTCAACCACGGGGAAATCGGGACGGTCGTTCACTAAACCACAAAAAGACAGCAAGTCATGGAAGCAGCAGAAGCATTGAAACAAGTCGAAGAAGCGATGAAAAAGGCGGTGGAACACACCAGCGCCGAGTTCAGCTCCATCCGCACCGGAAAGGCCTCGCCCGCGCTCGTGGAAAACCTTGAGGTCTCGGTGGCCGCCTACGGCAGTGTGATGAAACTCAATGGCCTCGCGGTCATCACTGCCCCTGAGCCTCGGATGTTGGTGGTCCAACCTTTTGACCCGTCTACTTCAGGCGACATCGAAAAGGCGATCCGAGAAAGCAGGTTGGGCCTCAATCCGGTCAACGAAGGACAGCGGATCCGCCTGCCCATTCCCGAGCTCTCCGAGGAACGCCGCGTCGAACTCGTCAAGTCGGTGAAGTCGATGGCCGAGGAAGGCCGCGTCCGCCTCCGGGCCGCCCGCAAGGATGGCATGGACCTTGGGAAGAAAATGAAGGCCGATAACGATCTGACGGAGGACGGACAGCGTGATTACGAGTCGAGTGTCCAGGAACTCACGAACAAGTATGTCGGGCAAATCGACTCCCTGACCGAGTCGAAGGAAAAGGAAGTCATGACCGTTTAGTTTCGGTTTCCTCTCCTCAGGATGCGGGTTTCCTCACCCATGCGGTCTGACCGCCACGGCGGGAGTGGAGGGTCGTGGGTCGACTATTCTGTGACGATGGTGCCCTTGGCGGGTCGGCGAAAAATGGGGTCGTTTTCTCCCTTGGGAGGGCGCGTGAAAGGGGAGTTCTGCCAAACCGGTTGATCGTAGGTGCCGGTGCCTCGGAACTGGAAAATTCCCCGGAGCGGTTGCAGGGGAAGGGACAGAAGGCCGAGGAGTCCGCGGGCGTTGACCCGGATGATCATGTTGAGTTGATCGGTCTTGAGATCGATCCAGCCGTCACCGGTAAGGGTGATGTTGGTGGAAATGGCCACGAAGTCCTTGGTGCGCAGGACTCCGTTGCGAATCGCAAAGTGAGCTGAAGCATCCTTGGCCCTTTCGTATCCCATTCGTCGATCCTGCAACAGGCCGGCAATCAAGGGTGAGAGTGGGCCCAAGATGGGGATGGCGACAAGGTTGCCGCCTTTGACCGAGAGGATACCGTCGGCATTGAAGTTCCGGAGGTTGTTTCCGCTCCCTTCGAAATCGATACTCCCAGTGAGGAGTCCCTTTTCTTCTTCATCGAATTGATAGAGTCGGGAAAGCTCACGGAAGGAGACTTGGTCCCATTTCAGGGACCCTCGGAATTCGGTGTCGCGGTCATCGGCGAGGTCGCAGACCACTGATCCGGCAAGGCTTCCTTGGAGGGTGGCAGCGGTGAGGTTTTTGACAATGATCTGACGGCCTTGGACCATGAGATCGGCCCGAAGGTTGGCCAGGGGAAGGTTGGCGCCGAGAAAGGGGTAGTCGGTTTGTCCGGTGGTGGTCATGCCGATACTGAAGCTCGAAAGTTCGTAGTCCTCCTTGTGCCCGGCAAATCGGCCGTTGAGGGTCAGTCTGGGTGGCTGGTGGAAGCGGTAGTTTTCCTCAAGATGATCCGCCGTTTCCGGAGCGAAGATGCGCACGAGGGGGCTGGGCCAAGCTTCTCCCCGAAGGTTGGTGACCGTGATGAAAGAGGTGGTCGAATCGAAAAGGACCCGGTCGGCCAGGATTTCCGAAGAAGCCCGGCCACCGCGACGCAGCCGGACTGGTTCCTTGTCATCGTTGATGAGGACGCTGACTTCTGAAAAACTTGCGCGATCCTGATCAAGATGAAAGTGGGTGGCGAGATGGTGCGCGCGCGTGCCTTTGTAGGTAAAGTTGTCGATTCGAATGGAGCCGCTCGCGGACCAATTCTTGGGCTCTGCGAGATCGATGGAGCCGCGGAGCTTGGTCTTGATTTCTGACCCGGGAGAAAAAGTGAGTTGGGAGAATTCGCTTTCGAGAATGCTTCCTGGTTCGATGACTGGCTGGAATGCGGCGAGAGGAAGGTTGGAAACGGCGTCGAAGCGGAACTGATCTTTGGCGATCATGACGTTTCCCGTCAGCTGTCGGTCTGAGTGTGCCACGGTCAGATTACGCAGGAAAAGGTCGCCGTCGCGCCACGAGAATTCGGAAGTGAGTTCGTCGTAGCGTGTCTTGAGGTAGTGAAAGTCTCTCAGGTTGACCTCGCCGGTAGAGCGGACCGAGAGACTTCCGTCGGGAGTCACCGAATACCGGCCTCGCAGGACGAGAGAGGGCGGACTGAGGAATTGAAACTCGGGGAGGATGGCAGTTTTAAAACAATCCTCGAAAAGTCTTTGGGGGTCTAGGTTGGAGGTGAGGTCAAAGCGACCGTCCTGTTCTTCGAGCGACCAGTCGGCTTGACCACTCAGCGTGCCGGTTTCGTCGTGAAGAAGGATTTCGTCGAGGGTGATCAGCTTGTCGCGCAGGTCGCCGGAGAGCTTGATTTCCTCAAGGCGGTATTGATGGCGGCTGAGTTGGGTTGCTTGGAGCGCGAAAGAGGTTTGGATCAGTTTGGGTTTTGCGAGATCGCCTTCAAGTTGGAGCGAGAGTCGGGGAGGGGTGTCTTCGGGAAGGTCCCATGCGGCGAGTTCGTCGAGAAAAGCGAGGATGATTTGATCAGTGGGAGAAGTCGAGTTGGCGTCGGGTTCCCTTGGGGCGGACGGGGCAAGTTGAAGGTCGGCAGAGATTTCGAGTTGGATTCCTTCGATTCGGGCCTCGGTTTTACGGAGGACGGCGCGGCCGTTCTCGGTGATTTCGAGGCTACCCGAGATTTTGTTGGCGTGAAGGAAACTTTCGTTGTTTTCGTCTTGGAGGGGAATGCGCGCGTTGCCATTGGTGATGGCCAGTCCGAGGAGTTGGAAGGTGCCGCGGAGGGCCTTTGTTTTGTCGAGGTCAAGAATCATTTCGTCTGCCTCGAGAAGGGCTGCGGTGCGGTCCGCGTCCCGAAAGAGGGAGGCCCGGGTGGCGACAATGCCCCGGGTCGGATCGTAGCGGAGGGTTTCAAAAGAGAGATGGATACCTCTTTGATCCAGCTCCTTGCGGATCCACTCGCCGTAGGAACCGGGGAATCCGACCTGATTGAGGTAGATGAGCCCTGAGACGAGGGAAAGGGCCGCCCCCGAGACCAACAGGAAAAGGCTGGTGCGAACGAGGCGGACAGTGTGGATCATCGGGTGAAGGATACGCTGGAACGTGGCCTTCCGAAAGGGGAATCAGGGGACCGGGGTTTGTTCGAGGGCGGAAGCAAGGAGGTGGGCCGGGTCGGGGGAATCCTCGGTGAGGAGGCGGTGGCGCAGGACGTGGGGAAAGACCTTTTGCACGTGGTCGGGGTGAACGGCATTCTGTTCATCGAGAATGGCCGAGGCTTGGGCGGCCTTTTGCAGGGCTAGAGTGGCGCGGGTGGAAACGGCATGCTCTGTGCCCACGAGGGAGCGAACGGCCTGACAGAGGGAAAGCAGGTATCGCTGGAGGGTGTCGGAGACCTGCACGGAGGCACTCTGCCGCTGGAGTTCTCGCAGAGCCTCAAGGGGAAGGAGCGGGGACGGAGTGGGACGGGTGATTTCGGAAGCGTGGTGGCGGAGAATCAGGAGCTGGGTCTGGTCGTCCGGCAGAGCCATCGGGATCGAGAGCAGGAAGCGGTCAAGCTGGGGTTCGGGGAGTGGGAAGGTGCCGGTAGACGAGGTGTCGTTTTGGGTGGCCACAACGAGAAAGGGATCGGGAAGGAGGCGGGTGGTGCCGTCGACCGTGACCTGTCGTTCGTTCATCGCTTCGAGAAGGGATGACTGGGTGCGGGGTGAGGCCCGGTTGATTTCGTCGGCGAGAAGCAAGTTGGCGAAGACCGGACCTTCGATGAATTCAAATTCCCCGTTTCCGGGTCGGTAAAGTTGGTAGCCGAGGATGTCTGATGGGAGGAGGTCCGGGGTGAATTGGATTCTGCGGTAGGTGCCTCCGACAAGGGAGGCGAGGGTTTGCGCGAGGGTGGTTTTCCCAATGCCGGGAGCGCCGGTCACGAGCGCATGTCCGCGGGCCAAGAGCGAGGTGAGAAGCAGGTCGACGGCATCGTGGGAGCCGAGAACGGTATCGAGAATCCGGGAGCGGAGATCTTGCAAGAGCATGGAGTTACTGGCGGCGCAGGAATTCGGAGTAGGGCTCCTCGGCCGGGATGACTTCGCGGATTTTGAGGAGGGGAACGACATTTTCCCCCATCCGTTCGAAAGTGAGGATGCCTCCGGCCCGGACCCATGAATCAAGGGCAGGGCGTTCGCCTTGGTCGGGAAACTCGAGCGAGACTCCCACCACTTGGAGGTCGGCAGCGCAGCAAGTGATGATCTCACGGAAGATGCGGAGACGTTTGCCGGACTCATTGTTGACTTTTTCCGGAGCGATACGGCCCTCGAACTCCACCGGGAGGCCGTCGAAGATATCCTGGATTTCGCGGTCTCCGGCGGCGTAGTAAGCCGATATCAAGCTGAGCTGAAACTCGCCGTGGGCATTTTTAGAGTAGTTTTTCTCAAGGTCTTCGCGGGTAAAGGGGGGGAGTTCGGCCTGCGCCATGAGATTGGGTGATTCGTAGAGTCCTTTTTTGGAGAGACCGGCATTCGAGAGGCTGTCCTTGGAATAAGTCATCGCCACCGTGAGCGGAACGACCGTGAGGAGGATGGTGACGAAAGGCCCGTGGCCTTCATCGTGATGATGGTCGCAGTGGCCGTCGTGGTGATGGCCGTCGTGGTGGTCGTGATTGTGGTGGTTGTCTCCGCATGAAGAATGGTTCTGATCGCTGACTTGGTCACGTGGGCAGATTAGCGAGTAGAGTCCGAGGACGATCATGCCAAGGCCGCCGATCATGATGAAGTGATGGAAGCTGAGATCGAGGTAGTTTTTGACTCGGGAGGAAGAGTAGAAGTACACGAGGAGTCCCCCCCAGCCGGTGGCGAGGAGTCCGAAGAGGCGGGTGTGCAGGGGAGTCATGGTGCGAGAGGAATCTTGGCTTTGCTCGACATCCAGGGTTCAAGGATTTGGGTCTCAACCAGAAGGCTGAGGGTGCCGGTGAGGATGAAGATGGC
>JALQTQ010000159.1 GCA_023263995.1 Akkermansiaceae bacterium
ATCGTGTTTCCGGTCATGAAAACCCTGCGCACCTTCACCACCGGATCTGGCGACGATGCTACCTTCCACTCACTGCCCGCCCTCGAGGAGATGGGCCTCGCCACGGTTTCCCGACTCCCCGTCTCGATCCGCATCGTCCTCGAATCGCTTCTCCGTAATCTCGACGGACGCAAGGTGACCGAAGTCGATGTTCGCAACCTCGCGAACTGGAATCCGCGGTCCCCAAGCGACTACGAAGTCCCCTTCACCGTTTCCCGGGTCGTTTTACAGGACTTCACTGGTGTTCCTCTGGTCGTGGACCTGGCCGCGATGCGCGATGCCGCCAAAATAGCCGGAGCCGACCCCTCGGTGGTGGAACCGATGGTCCCGGTCGACCTCGTGGTGGACCACTCGGTCCAAGTCGATTTTGCAGGCTCACAACAAGCCCTCACCCGCAACCTCGCGATCGAATTCATCCGCAACCAGGAACGATACGAATTCCTCAAGTGGGGGCAACAGGCCTTCCAGACCTTCGGTGTGGTCCCCCCCGGCATCGGGATCGTTCATCAGGTCAACCTCGAATACCTCGCCACCGGAGTTCTTGAAAAGGACGGGGTCTACTACCCAGACACCCTTGTTGGCACCGACTCCCACACCACCATGATCAACGGCCTCGGCGTGGTCGGTTGGGGCGTGGGCGGAATCGAAGCGGAAGCAGCGATGTTGGGTCAGCCGGTGACCTTTCTCGTTCCCGAGGTGGTAGGAGTCCACCTCCACGGCAAACTAGGCGAGGGCGTGACCGCCACCGACCTCACCCTCAAAATCACGCAAATGCTCCGAGCACACGGGGTGGTCGGCAAATTCGTCGAATTTTACGGTCCCGGCGCCGAAGCCCTGAGCCTGCCCGACCGGGCCACCATCGCAAACATGGCTCCCGAATATGGTGCCACCATGGGCTTCTTCGCCATCGACGCCGAAACCATCAACTATCTTCGGGGGACGGGTCGATCCGATGAACTCTGCACGACTGTGGAAAACTATTTCCGCGCCCAAAACCTCTGGGGAATCCCCCAAAAAGGACAAATCGATTACACCGACGATCTGGAGCTCGACCTCTCCACCGTCGTCCCATCCGTTTCCGGCCCCAAACGCCCGCAGGACCGCATCGACGTCCCAGCTCTCGGTACCACTTTCAACCACCTCTTCACCGCTCCGGTCTCCGATGGCGGATTTGGACGCACGACCACGAGCCGCGATGACATCGTGACAATCAACCTCTCCTCTCCGGCCGGCTTTTCACCCGAAGGTGCCCGACTCCTCAATTCCGATGATGACCCGTCCAACGATGTGGCCATTGAACACGATGGCACCCCGATCGCCCTGCAACACGGATCGGTCCTGATCGCCGCCATCACCTCTTGCACCAACACCAGCAACCCCAGTGTAATGCTGACTGCCGGACTGGTCGCGAAAAAAGCCAACGAGCTCGGCTTGACCGTCCCACCCTACGTCAAGACCTCGCTCGGTCCGGGCTCCCGCGTGGTCACCGACTACCTCGAGGCCACCGGCTTACAACCGGAACTCGACAAGCTCGGTTTCGAGACGGTCGGATATGGATGTACGACCTGCATCGGAAATGCCGGCCCCCTCAATCCCGACATCGAAGCCGCTCTGAAGTCCAAGGACCTTGTTTGCGCCTCGGTCCTTTCGGGCAACCGCAATTTCGAAGCCCGCATCCACGGCTCGATCCGGGCCAATTTCCTGATGTCGCCCCCCCTCGTGGTGGCCTACGCTCTCGCCGGTCGGGTCGATCTCGACCTCACCAACGATCCCCTCGGCGAAGACCAGAACGGGGAACCCATTTTCCTCAAGGACCTCTGGCCGTCGCCCGAGGAACTCCGGAACGTGATGGTCTCAGCCCTCGAGCCCAAGGTCTTCCGCCGGCTCTACTCCAACCTCGACGACACGAGCGAGAAATGGGCCGCCATCGACTCATCGACCGGCGACACCTATTCGTGGAACGAGGACTCGACCTACATCCAGAATCCTCCCTTTTTTCCGGAGGGATGGCGCGAGACCAAGACGGAAGGACAGGACATCCTCGATGCCCGCCCGCTGGGGATTTTCGGCGACTCGGTCACCACTGACCACATCTCCCCGGCCGGGGCCATCTCCTCGACCAGCCCCGCCGGAAAGTATCTCCTCGAACACGGGGTGGAGAAAGCCAAGTTCAATTCCTTCGGGTCCCGCCGCGGCAACGACCGCGTGATGACGCGGGGCACCTTCGGGAACGTGCGCATCAAGAACCTCATGGCCACCCACGAGGGCAAGCAGGTCGAGGGCGGATACACCCTCTATTTCGGCGACGCCGAAGTGCCGACTCCGGACACCCCGGTCGATTCTGTCCCGGGTGCCAAGGCTACCTTCATCTACGATGCCGCGGTGGCTTACCAACAGACCGGGCGCAACCTCATTGTGATCGGGGGTGAAGACTACGGGATGGGATCTTCCCGCGACTGGGCCGCCAAGGGCACCGCCCTCCTCGGCGTCCGGGCTGTCATCACCAAGAGCTTCGAACGAATCCACCGTTCCAACCTCATCGGCATGGGGGTTCTCCCCCTGACCTTCAAGAACAAGGCGGCCTACGACGAAGTCGCCGCCATGACCACCTGCACCTTCAGCATCACCGGGCTCTCCGGTGAACTGAAACCAATGCAGGAGGCCATCTTGGAATCAAGTTGTGGAAAGCAATTCCCCTTGGTCGTGCGACTCGATACCCCCGCCGAAATCGACTACTACCTCAGCGGCGGCATCCTCCCTTACGTTCTCGGCCAGATCCTGGACCAATGAATACGGGAGGCCCCCCGTCGCCCAACCTGCGTCCTTACCACAACACACAGGCCAGGACGCCCGCGCGCCTTATTCCCGCCAAAGTTTCCGCCACGCGCCCATTGATTTCTTCAGGTTCTCCCGGCGGTCGCCTTTCAGGGCGTAGCATTGCAGGCTCACGGGTCCTTCAAAAGCCATCTTGTCGAGTTGTTTGAAGAGCCGTTCCTGCGGAAAGCTTCCCTTGTCGAGAGTCTGGATCAGGCTTCCCCAATCCTTTCCGTCGTGGTCCGCCCCGCAGATACTGACCGCAAACAAGCGATCGCCTGCGGCTTCCAGAACTCCTTCAAGGTCCTCCACCTTCTCACTCTTGAGAAAGTGACAGAGGTTGAACATCACTCCCAGATTGGGGTGACGGACTTTCTCGATTAATGCCATCGCTTGCGGCATGGTGGCTACCTCAAACCCGGCATGCGGATACAAGGCTACCTTGATCTGCAACTTCTCCGCCATCGCCGCCGTCTTGCGAATCGATGAGATGAGGTCCTCGTCAATCTTCTTTTGCACGGTCAGTTCAATCAAAGCTCCGCGATTCGCGAGCGGACGCACCACCTCCTCCTTGACGGGTTCGGTCGTCGCCGGCAGATAAACACTGAGCACCTTCAAGCCTGCCTGCTCATACAAGGCCACGCGCTGCGCCAACTTCCCCCCCGTTTCCGAGGCATACAATTGGCTGATCCCGGCATAGCCCGCCTCCTTCAACGCTAGCACCTCGTCCACCAGATCCCCTCGGGGAGCCCCGTTGTAGAAAGCATACAAACCCGACGTCCCCTTTTCCCCGGCCACCACCACCATTGCCGAAACCAGCCATCCGACGAGCCTCAAAACCATCTTGTTCATCATCACCAAAAACGCCCGGTGCCGACCCGATCTTACGAACCGGCCGTCAACGGGCGTGACCGAACGAATCCTCGCCGCTCCTATTCCTCCTGCACCACGTAAAAACGCATCCCACCCGTGGCACTTGTGTGAGTGTAGGTGGTCTCCTCGCCCCCACTCGACCAACCACTTTCCACGATCGTCCAACCCGAGGGGTCACCGCCGAGATCCTCGGAAGTCCGGATGGTGTAGGTCTCACCCTCCCGGGAAGACCAAGTCAATGAAACCTCATCGTTCACCGCATTTCGGGCAATCCCGGTGATTTGGAGGGAAGCCCCGCCGCCTCCGGTTTGCACCATCTCGAAGCCATTCAAACCAATGAATTGCTGGTGCACACCAGTCCCGGTGGCCAGAGGTGCAAAGCGCAACACCAGCTCCTGCCCTGCCGCTGCCTCGAAGGAAAACACTTGGGTGGAACTCAAATCCAAGGGATCACCATCGGCGACATTCGGGGCCATCCCCGGAAGCACCTCATTCTCTGCCGGGGTCCCGCCCGCAAGGCTATTGGTCATGCGCCCCACGATGGGATCTCCATAAGTCGTCCCTCCGTCCGCTGACACCTCGATGGTGAATTCGGTATTCATGTGTTCCACATCGTGGAAGAAAGCCGTCATTTCGTAAGTTGCAGCAGGCAGGCCTTCAAAACGAAGGAGAAAGTAAGTCGGAGTTCCCGATGTTCCATCCCAGGCTCCGTTCCCGCCATTTCCAGGGCGGCTGTCCGACCCGATCCAATCGCGCAGCAGGTTCGGTTTGACTCCGGCCCACGAACCAGCCTGACCATCGCTCCGCCCGATTGACTGTTGTACCTGCGGGGCGGTGGTGTTCGGCCACTCCGGAGTCATTGTCACCGTGGCGCTTCCCGTGGCCGAGAAACTCACCTCGTAGGTCGCGGGCAAGAAACTGGATGGGTCCTCATGAATGGCATGGTAACAAAGATACCCCGCCTCGTGATGGATGGCATTGGCCGGATCCGCCGGATCTCCCGCGACCGGAGTCCCTCCGCTGGCCTGGCTGCTATTAAAATCCATCAAAAACTGCCCAGACGCAAGTGACGGCAAAGCCGCCAACAACGTGACTAACTTGATTGGTTGTGTGTGCATATCAGAGTAGGCGTATTACAAAACTGCCTAGCCATCAAGCTCCCAGCCCGGTTTTTTACCCACCCTTTGTTCTTCACCCCCCCGCAAAACGATCCTCGACTCGCCCTTTTTGGGGCTCATCGGTCATCCACTTTGGGCCACCCTTTGCGCAAGGGACCTGAATCAGGAGCCTCCGTTTTTCTCACCAAGGTAGAACCCGACCTGGGGAGCCTTGTTGTAAACGACGTTTTGCAAAACCACGGACAACCGGTATTGACGATCAAGCATCAGGTGGGGGATCCGATGCGGACTCGGGATGGGCGTGGAATAGAGACGCAGGCTCTTGCCGTCTGGTGCCGCCAGCAGCAATTCTTCCCGCCAATCGCCGATCAGATCAGCGGTGAGATTCGGCCAGCGGCTCATCCAGCGCCAGCGATTCGGGCGACGGTCTTCGGACCGGCCTCCTGTTTCGAAGAGGACCTTTTCCCGTTCCTCTTTCCAGTCCCATTTTACCACTCGGCCTCCCCCGTAGAGCTCCCGCAACAAATCACCATCCCACCAGATCACCCAGTCCTGATAGCGTGGGCTGCCTTTGCTGATCAATTCACCGGTGATCGTTCGCAGTCCTGATCGACCGTCCCAGACTTCGTATCCCGGATGTCGGGGATCAATATCCGCGACCAGGCCAACACTCAGATCAACACCAGGACTGTGGGACCAAATCACCTCTCCGGTCCGAGCGCAATGCAACCCTGCTCCCGGAGTTTTCCACGCCACGGTGCGGCCTTCATTCTCGGTCACGAGATACAATTCCATGCCCTTCCGTTGGGGATTCAAATCCCCCACCGTCAGGGTATCGCCATGCCGTCTGCCAGTGGTAAAAAGCCCGGTGCCATCGTCATCAACCACCATTGCCTGATAGACAATCTCATCCTTTCCGTCACTATCGACATCGGCCACCGCCAGCGAGTGGCCACCCATGCCGGAGTAGGGGTTGTTCCCGTTTTGAGAATCAAAGACCCAGCGTTTGGTCAACTGTCCCTCACGCCAATCCCAGGCCACCATCACGCTGCGCCCGTAAACCCCGCGGCACATCACGAGGCTGGGGCGTTGCCCGTCGAGGTAGGCCACGCAAGCGAGAAAGCGATCGCAACGATTGCCGTAGGAGTCATTCCCTCCGTTGCCGCCGCGCCCGCCCCAGCCATCGATCGGATCCCGTCCCGGCAAGTAATCCACCGTTTTCAGAGCGCCCCCGGTGGCCCCATCAAAAATGGTGAGAAACTCCGCACCCGCGAGGATGCGACCGTATCCTTTCCTTTTCTCGTCTCGCACCACCCAGTCCGCATCGGCATCGCCGATGACCACGCCCAGACCGTCCCGGCTGCCGTCGGCGGTCTTGCAGGCCACCTCGGCCTTCCCGTCACCATCGAGGTCATACACCATGAACTGGGTGTAGTGTTCGCCCTCGCGGATGTTTTTCCCGAGGTCGATCCGCCAAAGCTTGGTGCCGTCCTGTTCATAGGCATCGAGGATCGGCGGAGTGGTGATCCCTTCGTGGCTGTTGTCGTGAGCCCGTCCCACCAAGTGCACCACCAGTTCCCACTCACCGTCCCCGTCCAAATCCCCCACCGAGCAATCACCAGCCCGATACCCAACGGGTGGATCGATGGGGATTTCCAAGTAAGGCTTTTCCCAAACTTTCGCGCGTTCGCCCGTTTCGTCCCCTTCTTTTTTCAAGAGATAAGCATCCGCGCCGGCGGCATCGAGAAAGCTGGTCCCGGTGATCTCATCCTCGATCAAGGTCAGGCGCCCTTCCTTCTCCCGGTAAAGCTGGAAGCTCTCGTTGGCCTCAAGAAGGCGCCAGTTGACCATGACCCGACCCTCCGGAGTGGGTAACGCCACCAGGGCTCGTCCTCCGAATTCGGAAGCCCGGCCCCACGGGGAGCAAACGCTGCATGCCGCCGCAACGGCCAGAAAGCCTTTCATGGACGGAGCTTACGAAAGGCCGGCAGCCCCCCAAAGCCCAAAATCCCGGGCCTGTCTTCCCGCTCGACCTTCGCCATCCCCTTTCCTAAGCTCGCGCCCTCGTGTTGTTCCGAAAAAGTGATCGCTACATCAGCCGTCAGGTGATGGCCACCGCACTTTACGCGGTCCTGATTCTCAGCGTGGTCCTCGTGCTCGGCAATCTCTTCAAGGAAATCAACGAGCTTCTCGTCGAGCGCGGTGCTCCCATTTCCTTTCTCGGGATTTTCATTCTGAAACTGCTGCCCGTCTCCCTCGTCTACACCATCCCGTGGGGCTTTCTTGCCGCCGTTCTCCTCGTTTTCGGACGTCTCTCCTCGGACCAGGAAATCAACTCGCTCCGCAGTGCCGGGATGAGCCTTTACCGCATCGCGGCTCCGGTCTTCGTGGTGGGCTTTCTCCTCTCCCTCCTCTGTCTCTGGCTCAACGCCACGGTCTCCCCCCGCTCCAAAGGCGAACTCAAGCTCATGCTTTACGAGACCTTCAAGGACGACCCACTCCGACTGCTCGACCCGGGGGTGGTGCAATCGCGCCTCAAGGGGCAACGGATCTTCATCGAAGCCCGCAACCTGGATCAAAGCTTCCAAGGCTTTCATGCCTACGAGTTGGGCGACGACGACCGGAGTCCGTGGCCGACCGCTTACGTCTACGCTGCTCAAGTGGCCTCCATCGCCCCTGACAAGGAGGTCGAGAAGCTCGAACTCCGCTTGGAAAAGGTGTGGATCGAGACTCGCGACAAGAAGGGAAATTTGCAACACGCCCCGGCGGGAAAAATCCAACCCTGGGTCTTACCCCTCGAGGCAGGCCGCTCACGGAGTTTCAAGGCCAATCGACTCGATAATGAGCAGATCGGCGAACTCCTTGCTGATCCACCGGCAGAGCTGAGCTCCGAGAAGCTTGCCGAGTTCGACGCCGAAAGAACGCGCCGGATTTCCTTTTCCTTTGCCCCCTTGGCCTTTGCCCTCGTCGGCATTCCTCTCGGCCTTTCCACCCGCCGCAAGGAAACTTCGTCCGGCTCCGGGATGAGCCTGGCGGTGGCGGTCGG
>JALQTQ010000015.1 GCA_023263995.1 Akkermansiaceae bacterium
GAGCCGACGGATCGGGTGCGGGCCCGTCGATCTTCCACGTCTCCCGGCGTGGGTCGTGATGATGACGAAGGACTCGTTTCAGGCTGTTGACCAGGGCGGCTTCGCTGATGCGGGTGGTATCGGAAACGTGATCCTTTCCGCCGAAGACTCCGTAGAGTCCGCCGTCGGAACGCAGGAAATACCCCCACCACGAGAGATCGAGGTCCTGATGAGTGGGGTAGGGAAAGTAGCGCTGGTCCAGCTTGGAGGCGTCGGTCATCCGAACCGTGACAAAGCGGCGGAGGAGGGGATCGAGTTGCTCGCTCCCGTCGAGGACGTTCTTGTCGAACTCGGCGCACTGTGCGCAGGGGAGGCAGCGCCAGGTGACAAAGATGGGGCGTCCGGTTTCCCGGGCCTCCTTCAAGACGGCCTGAAAGTCGGTGCGCCAAACAACCTCGCCCCCGGGATCAGCCCGAAGGGTCCCGGCTGGGGTTCCGAGGATTTCCCGCCACCGCTTGGTCGCCAGATCGTCCTCGCCAAAGGCCGGACCGGCGGACCAAAGGAAAAGGGACCAGAGGCAAAAAAATCGAACTTTCTTCATCATCGCCGGATCCAAGCATGCCGGGCCGCAAAGCAGAATCAAAATTGCGGCTCCCGGAGGAAAAGACCGGAACAGCATGGCGTTTTGTCCGAGCGGTTTGAGGCCGGAAACCGGGTTGGATTGCCAAGTCGTGATCTGCTTGGTAGTGTTCTGACTGCGTGACAAGTGATTTCAGATCGATGCTGCTTTGGCTCGTCTCCCTGGGAATGGCGGGGGCCGTTCCGCGGATGGCGGACTTTGTCGGGACCTATTGTATCGATTGCCATGGCGACGGGATCACCAAAGGGGGCCTTGATCTGGGCGCGATTCTGGAGGCCGACCCGGGCAGGCATCCCGGGATTTGGGAGCAGGTGATCCTGCGAATGGATTCACGGCAGATGCCTCCCCCGGGCGAGGATCGACCGTCACCACGGGAATACGACGAGATGATCAAGTCCTTGGCCGGTTCCCTGGATGATCATTCGCGGAAAAATCCACGCCTTGGAAAGGTCCCGGCGATGCGCCGCTTGACGCGCACGGAGTATCAAAATGCCGTTCGTGACCTTCTCGGGGTCACGGTGGAGGTGGGTGAAATGCTTCCCAAGGACGAATCGAGTCATGGCTTTGACAACATCACCGTGGGTGAACTTTCGCCGACCCTGCTGAATCGTTACCTCGGTGCCGCCGGGAAGATCGCCCGGATCGCGGTCGGTGAGTCCGTGGACGCAGCGGATCTCCGGGTGGTGCGGGTGCCCGCCGATCGGAGTCAAAAGGAACACGTCGAGGGACTGCCTCCGGGGACCCGCGGGGGAGTTCTTTTCGAGCATCCTTTTCCGGTTGAGGGGGACTATGAATTTGAGATCCGGCTGGCCCGTGATCGCAACGAGGAAGTCGAGGGCCTGGGTGGGGGAGCTCATGAGATCGAGTTGCTCATCGGCAACGAACCGGTGAAAGCGTTCACCGTGAAGCGGCCCGCGGACCGGAACCATGACAAGGTCGATGCGCACCTCAAGGTCCGGATCCCGGTGACGGCGGGGAGCCACCGGGTCGGAGTGACTTTTCCAAAGAAGCCGACCTCGCTGTTGGAAACCAAGAGGCAGCCTTATCAGGCCGAGTTCAATTTCCACCGCCACCCGAGACAGGCACCCGCCGTTTTCCAAGTCAGTGTCAGCGGTCCTTTCAACGGTCGGAAATCCGAACCTCGCTTCACCCGGGAAGACCTGCCGCGTCTGCTGCGGAGAGCCTACCGCCGGGAGGTGACCCCGGAGGATCTTGAGGCCCTTGAGCCCTTTCTCGATCAGGGAATGGAAATGGCGGTGGCCGCCATGCTGGTCAGCCCGAGGTTTCTCTTTCGGATTGAAGACGACCCGGGTTCCCTGAAGCCCGGTGAGATCCACCGGCTGCCCAATCATCAGCTGGCCACCCGCCTTTCCTTTTTCCTGTGGAGCAGCCTGCCCGACCACGAGCTGCTCGATGCCGACCTGGGCAACCCGGAGGTCCTCGAACAACAGGTGAGGCGCATGCTCGCCGACCCGCGATCGCAAGCGCTCGTGAGCAACTTTGCCAACCAGTGGCTCCAGCTGCGCAACCTCGACGGGGTACACCCGGACCTGCGGCTTTTCCCCGACTTCGACGACAATCTCCGTCAGTCCTTCAAGCGTGAGACCGAGCTCCTTTTCGAGGCCGTGCTCAGGGAAGGACGTCCTTTGGGCGACCTGATTGGGGCTGACTTCACCTTCTTGAATGAGCGCCTTGCCCGGCACTACGGCATCCCGCATGTGCACGGGAGCCGCTTCCGCAGGGTCGGTCCGGACTCCTCGATGAAACGGGGGGGGCTGCTCCGGCAGGGAAGCATCCTTACCGTGACCTCGTATGCAAATCGTACCTCCCCGGTGATCCGGGGAAACTGGATCCTGGAAAACATCCTGGGCACGCCCGTGCCTCCTCCTCCGCCCGAGGTGCCGGCCCTCGATGACACGGTCGTTGCCGATAACCTTCCGATGCGCGAGAGACTGGCGCAGCACAGCCGGGATTCATCCTGCGCGACCTGCCACAGGCTGATGGATCCGCCGGGCTTCGCCTTGGAGGAATTCGATGCCGTCGGGCGCTTCCTCACCGGGCCGGTGGACGCCCTCGGTGGGCTGCCCGATGGCCAGGCCTTGACCGGGGTGGAGGCCCTGGAAGAGGCCCTGCTCAAGCGTCCCGACCTCTTTGCTCGAACGGTCAGCGAAAAGCTGCTAACCTACGCCCTCGGCAGAGGCGTCGAGGAGTCCGATGCGCCGGCCCTCCGGCGCGTCGTTCGGGAGGCCGCGCCGGAGTACCGTCTTTCCGACCTGATTCTGGGGATCACCCGGAGTCTCCCTTTTACCCATCGCCAGAAACCATGATCATCACCAAGAAAGCCCTTTCCCGCCGGACCCTTCTCCGGGGTTTCGGTTCCGCCGTGGCCCTTCCCCTTCTCGATGCCATGGTGCCGGCCGCGACCGCCGCGAGACTTTCCCCAGCGAAGCCTGTGAAACGACTGGGCTTTGTCTTCATGCCGATGGGGTGCGACCTCTCCCGCTGGACTCCTCGGAGCAAGGACACCCTCGATGAGCTTTCACCGATTCTGGAATCCCTCGGCCCGGTCCGGGACCACGTCAATATCCTTTCGAACCTTGAATTGCAGCCGGCCTATCCCGGCACGCACGCCACTTCCAATTCGGCCTTCCTGAGCGCGGCCCAGGCCCGCCAGACCGAAAGTGCGGACTACTTCCTCGGGACCACGGTGGACCAGATCGCGGCCCGCCACCTCGGCCGGGAAACCCAGCTCTCCTCGCTCGAGATGTCGATGGATCTGATGCAGACGGTGGGCCAGTGTGACAATGGCTATGCCTGTGTTTATCAAAACAATCTTTCCTGGTCCTCTCCCACCACTCCGCTTCCGGCGGAGGCTCATCCGAGGTTGATCTTTGAGGCCCTCTTTGGAGAAGGGGGAACGGCGGCGGAGAGGCGCAAGGCATTGGAGAAGAAGGCAAGCCTTCTCGACTTTGTGAATGATGACCTGAAGAAGCTGCAGCGGGAGCTCGGGCCCGCGGATCGCGCGAAGGTCGACGACTACCTCACCTCGGTGCGTGAGATCGAGCGCCGCATCCAGAAGGCGGAGGCGGCCACCCGCGACGAGGCCTTGCCCGATCTCGACCGGCCGAAGGGCGTTCCGGCATCCTACCGGGATCATGCGCGCCTGATGTTCGAGCTGCAGATGCTGGCCTTTCAGGGAGACATCACTCGGGTCACCTCCTTCCAGTTGGCCCGGGAAACGAGCAACCGGGTCTATCCCGAGACCGGGGTGTCCGATCCCCATCATCCCCTCTCCCATCACGGCAATGACCCCGGAAAGATCGAGCGGATGTCGAAGATCAATGCCTTCCACGTTTCGCTCTTTGCGGAGTTTCTCGGGAAGATGAAGGCAACCTCCGATGGCGACGGCTCCCTCCTCGATCATTCCCTCTTCCTCTATGGCAGCGGCATGGGTAACCCCAACGTCCACGATCACCAGAACCTCCCGGTGATCGTGGCCGGAGGCGCGGCCGGCGGGGTGAAGGGAGGACGTCACCTGCAGTTCAGGGAACCGACCGCGCTGGCCAACCTCCATCTGACCCTGCTCGACCGCGCCGGCGTCAAGGTGGAGAAGTTCGGGGATAGCGACGGAAAGATCGCGCTGTGATGGTGGAGATAACCTGTCAGATTTTCCACTCATCTCTGCGGAGGGGATTGCGCGGCGGTGTTGTCCTTTGCCTGTTTCTGGCGCAGGCCGGGGCCACTCGCCTGATCGAGGCCGCCCACCGGGATGACCTTCCCCGGGTCAAGGCCCTTCTCGCGGAGGGCGTCTCCGTTGATCAAACCAACCGCTACGGGGTGACCCCGCTGTCCCTCGCGTGCCAGAATGGCAACCCCGAAATGGTCAGGGTTCTGCTGCAGGCGGGTGCCGATGCCAACCTTGCCCTCCCCGGCGATGAGTCGCCGCTTCACACCGCCTGTCGAACGGGAAAGCTGGAGAGCGTCCGGTTGCTGGTGCAGGCCGGGGCCAGGCTCAATGCCCGCGAGCATCACCGACAGACCCCGATGATGTGGGCGGCGGCGGAGGGACACGTGGACGTGGTCCGCTATTTGCTGGACCAGAAGGCGGAGTTCCGGGAAGCACTTGCGACTGGTTTCACGCCTCTTCTTTTCGCCGTCCGACAGGGTCATCAGGACGTGGCGAAAGCCCTCATCGAGATGGGAGCGGATGTCAACAGGGCTCATGAAGTGAAGCGGCGGGTGCGCAAGGGGATGCGCGATGGCACCTCTCCCCTGATCATGGCGGTCGAGAACGGACACTTCGAACTGGCGGCCTATCTTCTCACCCTGGGGGCGGATCCCAACGACCTGCGCTCGGGCTATGGTCCCCTCCACGTCCTGAGCTGGGTTCGGAAATCGGTGAAGGGGGACGGAGACGACGGGCTCCCCACTCCACAGGGTTCAGGAGAGATGACCAGCCTGGAACTGGTTCGGGTTCTCGTTCAGCACGGTGCCGATCCCAATTTGAAACTCAAGGGAGGCCCCGGGGGCACGGCCCGGGTCGATCGCAAGGGAGCCACTCCCTATCTCCTCGCGGCGGAAACCGCCGACCTCGAGTTCTTGCAGGTGCTCGAAGACGTGGGTGCGGACCCGAGCCTCACCAATGACATGGACACCGGTCCCTTGCTGGCGGCGGCCGGGATGGGGGTGACCGCACCGGGTGAGGAGGCAGCCGATCTCAAGTCGGCCCTCGAGGTGGTGAAGTACCTGGTCACACAGGGGGCCGACATCAACGTGAAAGATCGACGCGGTGAAACCGTGATGCATGCCGCCGCTTACAAGAGTGCTCCCGCGATGATGGAGTTGCTCGATGAGCTGGGAGCCGACATCAAGGTGTGGCACCAAAAGAATCAATCCGGTTGGACTCCTCTGAAGATCACCCAGGGTCACCGGCCGGGAAATTTTCGCCCGATCGAAAAGAGCGAACGCGCCCTCGCCGCCATCATGAAAGACCACGGAGTGGAACCGGAGTGATCAAGTATAACGGCCTTTTTCCATTTCCATTCACCCCTCCAAGAGGCCGGAAAGGAGGATCCAGCAGGGGATGGCGAGAAGGACGAGGCCGATGGTTCCCCAGCAACGGACGTCCCGGTCGGTGGCATGGGAACTGAAATACTGCCGGGCACTTCCGGGAGACCAGATCAGGAAAAAGGGAACCATGAGGATGGGAGTGCCCCTCAGGATGAGCCGGCTCAGTTTCGGATCTTCGGAAATCGGCAGGAGAATGACCAGCGACAGCAGAATCCCGATGGAGATCGCTTTATGAATCGTCCCGCGGTCCTCTTTCTCCATCACTTGGAGACCGCGTGGTTCCTGGCCGCTTCGATGAAGGCTTCGAAAAGCCGGGCCTGAGCGGGGTCGGATTCGATGAGGCGCTCGGGATGCCATTGCACGCCCACCAGAAAGCGACTTGCGTCGGTCGACTCGGTGGCTTCCACGATCCCGTCTGGGCTGGTGGCCACGATCCGAAGACCCTGGCCGAGGGTATCGACGGCCTGGTAATGATGCGAGTTCACCTCGAAGCCCGAGGACTCGAAAATCCGGCTCAGGCGGGAGTCGGGTTCGATGGTGACCGGGTGCAGGGTGTCGCGGTGATTCCCTCCCTTCTCGGATGGAATGTCCTGAATCAAGGTGCCACCGCTTGCGACGTTCATCCACTGGCTGCCGAGGCAGATGCCGAGGAGGGGTTTGTCGGACTCCTTGATCCATTTTGCGATGAGCTGCCTTTCAAAGCGGTAGCGTTCGTCGCTGAGAACGGACACGGTGGGGTGCGGTTCCTCGCCATATTCGGATGGTGGGATGTCGAGTCCGCCGGGCATCAGGAGTCCGTCGAGTTTCTCGAGGTAGTCATCGATCCGCGCGACACTGCCATCGGTGTTGGGCAGGACGACGGGAATGCCTCCGTGGTCGCGAACGGCCCGGATGTAGTTGGAGTCATTCAAGCTCGCGATGCCGATGAGAGGTCGATCTCCAGAGGAGGGACTGGCAATCGACGGAGTCTGGGGGGCTGGCGTCGGGGCATGACCCTGTCGGCCTGCGAAGAAGCCGATCACACCGGAAGCGACGACGGCGGCCGAGGTGAGAAAAAGGCGGCGGGAGGGCACGTCGCCAAGAGCTTAGAAGGGACGAGGTGGAATCGCCATCTCAAATGCGGTTTCCAGCAATGAGATTGACCTGAGAGTGGGGCGATTCAGAATGACTTTTCATGAACTACCAGCAGTTTGCATCGAAGGAAAACATGGGGGTGGCGGCTGCGGCAGACGGAGCCGCGAAAATAAGGGAGGCCCTGGCCGCGCGGGGAGAGGTCAACATCATTGTCGCCACCGGGGCCTCGCAATTTGAAATGCTCGAGGCCCTGACCGGGGAAGGAGGAATCGATTGGAGCAAAGTGACGGTTTTTCATCTCGATGAATACGTGGGGCTCTCGATCGACCATCCGGCCTCGTTTCGCAAGTATCTCAAGGAGCGCTTTGAAGATCGGCTTCCGGGACCGGTGCGGGCGTTTCACTACCTCAACGGGGAGGGGGATCCCGAGGCCGAGTGTGAGCGGGTGGGGGCCCTGATTGCAGAGGCTCCCATTGAGGTCGCTTTTGTCGGCATCGGAGAAAATGGACATTTGGCCTTCAATGATCCACCGGCTGATTTTGAAACGGAAAAGCCTTACCTCGTGGTGAGTCTCGATGAGGCCTGTCGCCAGCAACAGTTTGGCGAGGGATGGTTTCCTTCGTTTGAGGCCGTTCCCGAGAAGGCCATTTCAATGTCAGTGCGTCAGATTATGAAGAGCGGGTCGATCATCTGCACCGTGCCCGATGAGCGGAAGGCCAAGGCGGTGCGTGATTCCGTGGAAGGGGCGGTCTGCCCCGAGGTTCCGGCATCGATCTTGCAGCAACACAGGGACTGTGTCCTCTATCTCGATGAGGCTGCGGCTCGTTTGTTGAACCGGGAGGACGCATCGTGAGCGGAATCGGAGTGGGCCTGGTGGGAGCCGGTTGGATGGGTGCGACCCTCCTGCGCCGCCTGACCGAACAGAAGGATGTCAGGATCGTCGGAGTTCATCAACGGCGACGGGAGAAGGCGGTCGAGGTCATGCGTGATTTGGATCTGAGTGAGGATTTGTTCTTCGTCGAATACGACTCTTTGCTGGCCGCCCCGGGACTTGATGCGGTGTTCATCTGCAGCACCAACGAGGCCCACGGCGAGCAGGCCATTGCCGCGATGAAGGCCGGGAAGCACGTCTTTTGCGAGAAGCCCTGCGCCACTCGATACGACGAATTCCGGCTTCAGATCGAGTTGGAAAAGGCCCGGCCCGGGCAGGTCACCTTCGTGGATTACCTGATGAATTTCGATGAACTGGAAAACCGCATTCGCGGCATGACCCGCGACGGGGAGTTCGGAACAATCACCCAGATCCAGGTCAACTACCGGCACCCCATCAACATTGCCGACGACAAGGTCTGGAAGCTCTCGGGCGACCGCATGGGGGATGCCATCGGGATGGGCATCATCCACTCGCTCTCGGTGATGGTGAACATCATGGCCGAGCAGGAGGCGGTCCCGGTGAAAGTCTACGCCACCAACAGCATGGTGCACCGGAGGAATTTTGATATTCCGGGCATCTGGAACCTCCTCATCGAATTCAGCAACGGAGCGACCGGGTTCTGCTTTGGCAACGTCGATCAAGCCAAGGGATACGATGCCTACCACCACATTCACGGAACCCACGGTGGATTGATTTTTGACTCCTTGCTGGAGCGTCCCCAGAAGGTCCGCTTCTGGTCGGAGAAGACAACGGGAGGGAAGTGGATCCACCCGCTTGATCCGGCGCGCTGTGAGGCCGAGGGAACAACCGAGCACTTGTGGCCGCCGGACACGAGCACGCCCGACAGCGGCGATGTCATGAGGCATCAGACCGGAGCCTGTGTTTCGCATTTTCTCGAGTGCATCCGCAAGGGGAAGCAATCCCACCTCAGTTTTGCCAACTCGGCACCGGTGGCCGACTTGGGATGGGCCGCGCTCATTTCGGCGGCGGAGGGCGTGCCGGTCGAGCTCCCCCTCGATCCCGAGCGTGCAAGTGAATTCTTCAACCGGTAAGGCGAGGCATGGCGGCATTTGATTTGCAGGTGAACGGCTACGCCGGGGTTGATTTCAATGGTCCCCTTCTCGAAAAAGAAGATCTCGACAAGGTCTGCGAGGCGCTCAAGCACGATGGCGTGGGCGGCATCCTGGCGACCTTCATCACCGACGATCTCGAGCTCATGTCTTCCCGGATGGCGCGCCTGGTGGAGTTGCGATCGGGAAACCGGGAATGGGAACGCCTGATCCGCGGGATCCACATCGAGGGACCTTTCCTTAACGAGACCCGCGGCTACATCGGGGCTCATCCGGTGGAGCACGCCCGGCCGGCGGAGGTGGAGGCCATGAAGCGGTTGCTGGAATCAGCCGGTGGCCTTACCCGCCTGGTTACCCTGGCACCCGAGCGGGATGAGGGGTTTGCGGTCACGCGATTTCTCAGCGGCGAGGGGGTTTGCGTGGCGGCGGGCCACTGTGATCCGTCCCAGGAGGAACTGGAAGGAGCGATCGAGGCCGGATTGAAACTCTTCACCCATCTGGGCAATGGCTGCCCGATGGAGCTGAATCGACACGACAACATCATCCAGCGGGTGCTTTCCCTGAGGGATAAGTTGTGGATCAGCTTCATCCCCGACGGGGCCCATGTGCCTTTCCGGACCCTGCGGAATTACCTCGATCTCACCGGAACGGACCGGGTCGTGATGGTCACCGATGCCATCGCGGCGGCTGGAATGGGGGCCGGATTGTTTCACTTTCTGGGAAGGGAGGTGAGGATCGGGGACGACCTCGTGGCCCGTTCCCCCGACGGAAGCCATCTCATTGGGTCCACCATCACCATGCCCAAGGTGAGGGAACGGCTTGCCGATGAGCTGGGATTCTCGAGTGATGAGATCCGCCAGGTCACGGAGGAGAATCCACGAAGATTGATCGGAAAAAGGCCATGAAAAGCGGACCCCGGACACTTCTCAGGAAGATCGGCCCGACCATCATCGTGGCGGCGGTGGTTCTCGGTCCCGGGAGTATCCTGACGAGTTCGCGGGTGGGCGCGGACTTCGGCTTTCCGGCTTTGGGGGTGCTGGCTCTCTCGACCTTCCTGATGATCGGGATGGTGTCGCTGGCTGCCCGGCTGGGCGTGACTTACGACCGCAGTCTGTGCGAGGAACTGGCGGCGAGACTGGGCCGGGGTGTCTCCCTCTTCGTGGGCCTCGTTCTGTTTCTGGTGGTGGCCTTGTTCCAGTCGAGCAACAACCTGGCGGTCATTGCCGGCTTGGAGCCCATGGTCGAGGACCTGGGGGATGGCGGAGTGATGGAGGGGCTTACTCCGAAATTTAGCGTACTAGTGATCCTCAATTTTTTTGTCGCCTTTTGCCTGATCCGGGTCCGGGCCTTGTATTCCCGGATCGAGAGTCTGATGAAGATTCTTGTGTTGGTGATGGTCGTGGCCTTCACCGGGAATCTCCTCGTGGTCCTCTTCGGCGGGCTTGAACGGGAACCGGTCGGGCAGGTGGCGAGCGGGGAGCGGGACTTGATTCCCCTGATGGGGATGATCGGGACCACCTTTTCGGTCGCGGGAGCCTTTTATCAGGGGTACCTTGTCCGGGAGAAGGGTTGGGGGCTGGTCGACTGGAAGCGCGGGCTCGGGGATTCCATCTTCGGGATCCTCGTGCTGGGGGCGGTGACGTCGTTCATTCTCATGACCTCCGTGATCACCTTTCACGGCCGCGCGGGGGTCATGGAATTACAGGGCGTCGGTGATGTCGCCCGGCAGCTCGAGCCCCTGTTCGGGAAGGGGGCGAAAGTCGTTTTCAGCTTGGGAATTATGGCGGGAGCCCTCAGTTCCTTTCTGGTCAACGCGATCATTGGGGGAACGATCTTTTCGGACAGCTTGGGGAAGGGCTGGCGGCTCTCGGATCCCATGCCGCGGGTGCTGACCTGTCTGGCCCTTTTGATCGGGATGGCGGTGGCGTCCTGGTCGCTTTCCGGGGCTTCCGGGACCGTGACCCTGATCACAATCGCGCAGGCCCTCACCGTTCTCGGGCTTCCCCTTCTCGCGGCGGCCCTGCTTTACTTGGGAACCCGACGGGAATTGACTGATGAGCGAAGGGTCCCGCGGTGGATTCTGGGAACTTGCGCTTTGGGCTTCTTGGTTGCCTGCGGGCTGGCGGTGAAGACCACCTTCACCGTTTTGGAGAAGCTGGGGGGCTAACGATCACACCTTTGGTTGCCAGCCTTCACGGTAGCGGCGTTTCCAGAGCTGCATCGCTTTCTCGTTGTTCTCGATGCGGCCGGTTTGCGGGTTGATTTCGAGGGTGGACCCGGTGCGATGGGCGATGTTGCCGAGGTGGCACCACAGGGTGCTTTTCTGTCCTTCGGCGATGTCCTGGGTGAGCGGCGTTCCCTTCCGGATGGCGTCGCACAAGTTTCTGAAGTGGGGGACATCTCCCGGAGTGCCGGCGAGTTCATCGAGCAATTTTCCTTTCGGGTCGTAGATCTTGTAGCCCGACGAATCGAAGGCCATCGAACCGCCTTCCCCGTAAAAGGTGCAGAAGGCCACCTTCTCGTGGGCGCGCCGTTCACAGCTGCTGCCATTCCACGAGGCACTGGCAGTTCCGAGGTCGAACTGGGCCACTCCGGTGTCGGGAGTTTCCTGGTCATCGTCGTGGTAGTGGCGCGTCCCGAAATAGCTGACCCGGTTCGGGTAATCCACACCGAGGCCCCATCGGGCGAGGTCCAGGGCATGCACTCCGTTGTTGAGGAGTTCGCCTCCTCCGTAATGCCAATGCCAGTGCCAGTTGTAATGAATCAGGTTGCTCTTGTAGGGGCGTTCCGGGACCGGCCCCTGCCAGAGGTTGTAATCGAGGAAATCGGGAACCGGCACCGGCTTTCCTTTGCCGATGCCTTGCCGGGCACTGACATACCAGGTGCGGACGTGGAGGATTCGTCCGATCGTGCCCTCCCGGAGTTTGCGCATCCCGGTAATCATCGAGGGGTAGCTTCGGCGCTGCGTTCCCATTTGGACTTTTCGATCGTATTTCCGGGCGGCCTGCACCATCAGCTCCGCTTCCTCCGGGGTGTGACTGCCGGGCTTCTCGACGTAGACGTGCTTGCCGGCCTGGCATGCCAGGATGGTGGCGGGGGCCTGCCAGAAGTTGGGTGTGGCGATCGAGAGGATATCGACGGATCCGTCATCGAGGATCTTCCGGAAGTCGCCGGTGACCTGGACCGGGGAATCTTGGCCCTTGTTGGCGAGGTCTGCCCCGGCGGCGGCTCGCTTTTGGTCGACGTCACAGACCCAGGCGATCTCCACGTTTGGCACGGCTTGGAATCCCGTGATATGGGCCCGGCCCCTTTGGAGTCCCATCACGCCGACCCGGAGTTTTTGGGAGGGAGCCGAGGCAGCAGCAAGCGATGGCAGCATCGCGACGGACGCTGCCCCGGTAAGGCCGGATTGTTTCAGAAAATGTCGGCGGGAAGGAGTGGATTCGTTCATAATGAAATCAGGTGACTGGCAGTCTGTCATCTGAGCATGGGATCCCACAAGGGAAATGGAATTTGGCAGCTCCCTTCTTGTCAGGTGGCCCCGGACGGCGCACCTTTTTCTCCCAGCTTATGAAACCATTCTGCGCCTTTTCCGTTCTCTTGGTGGCCTGGGCTTCCTGCTTGTGCGCTTCTGTCCAAGCCGGGGAGCCGCCCCGTGTCCTGCTCATCGGTGATTCCATCTCCATGGGCTACACTCCCTTCGTCAAGGCGATGTTCCAGGGGCGGGCGGAAGTGCAGCGGATTCCCGGAAATGGAGAGCACACCGGCACGGGATTGCGGAAGATCGACGCGTGGTTGGGCGATCAAAAATGGGACGTCATCCACTTCAACTGGGGCCTGTGGGACCTTTGCTACCGCAATCCCGAAAGCAAAAACCAGGGGCAACGCGACAAGGAGAACGGGAAGCTGACCCATTCCCTGGAAGTCTATGAAGCCAACCTTGACCAGCTGGTCCGGCGATTGAAGGAGACCGGTGCCAAGCTGATCTGGGCCAACACCACTTATGTCCCCGAGAACGAGCTCGGTCGCATCCAGGGAGATGAGGTGAAGTATAACGAGGTGGCCGCGAAGGTGATGAAGCGCCACGGGGTGGCCACCAATGACCTGCGTTCCCTCACCGCTTCGTTTCCCGCCGACCTGTTCGTCGGCCCCGGGGACGTCCATTACGTCGCAGAAGGATACCGTCAACTGGGAGTTCAGGTCGTCAATGCCATCGAGGCGAAGCTGCCCGAGACCATTTTCAAGGTTGGGATGATCGGCCTCGACACCTCGCACGTGACGGCCTTCACCAGCCGCTTCAACGATCCGAACCACGCGGACCATGTCCCGGGAGCCCGGGTGACCGCGGCCTTCAAGGGAGGGAGTCCCGATATCCCCTCGAGTGCGGATCGGGTCGAGAATTTCACCAAGACCCTGACGGGCGAATTCGGGGTCACGCTCTACAACTCCATCGAGGAAATGTGCCGCCACGTCGATGTCGTGATGCTGGAGAGCGTGGACGGGCGTCCTCATCTGGAGCAGGTCATTCCCGTCTTCGAAGCCGGCTTGCCGGTGTTCATCGACAAGCCGGTGGCGGGGTCGCTCAAGGATGCCATCGAGATCCACAAACTGTCCAAGAAGCACGGCGTGCCCTGCTGGAGTTCGTCGTCTCTGCGCTACTATCCCGGGGTGGTGGAGGTGGCCGAAGCGGCCAAGGGGAAACTGAAGGGCGCCATTTCATACGGACCGGCTTCCCTCGAACCGAACCATCCCGATTTTTTCTGGTACGGCATCCACCCCACCGAGGCTTTGTTCACCGTGATGGGGCCGGGGGTCAAATCAGTCACCCGGACCTTCACTCCGGACCATGATGTCATCACCGGGATCTGGGAGGACGGCAAGGTCGGAGTGGTCTACGGCATCCGGAATTCCAAGGCCGCATACCAGGTCACCGCCTTTGGCACGGACAAGATCGTGGAGCAAAAGCAGGGAGGCAACTACACCCCGATGTTGCGGGAGGTGGTGCAGTTTTTCCGGACCGGAGAGGCGCCGGTTCCCATGGAAGAAACGATCGAGATCTATGCCTTCATGGAAGCGGCGGACGAAAGCAAACGCCGGGGCGGGATTCCGGTGTCCCTGCAGGAGGTCCTGAAGGCGAACGGTTGGTAGGCCGGACGGGCCACCCCGGCGATCATTCTTGTCGATCACGCCGCCCGTGGTTAAGCATTCCAAAGCTTCTGAAGGCACCGCTTCTCCCATCCATTTTTTCAAGCTCGACGATTTTCCACCCCCCCATGGACCACGCCACCCACAATAAGATCGTCTCCTTCATCTGGTCGATCGCCGACGACTGCCTCCGCGATGTCTTCGTCCGCGGCAAATACCGCGACGTGATCCTGCCGATGTTTGTCCTCCGGCGGATCGACTGCCTGCTCGAAGACACCAAGGATGCTGTCCTCGCCGAGGTGAAGTTCCAGAAAGAAGAAGCCGGGATGGCGGTTCTCGACTCCGATGGCCTCTGCGACGCCTCCGGCCAGGTCTTTTACAACACCTCCCAATTCACTCTCAAGAAGCTCCTCGGCAACCCTTCCCAGCTCGAGGCCAACTTCAACCAATACCTCGACGCCTTCAGCCCCAACGTCGCCGAGATCATTGAAAAATTCGACCTTCGCAACCAGATCCGCAAGATGGCCGTGGCCGACGCCCTCCACGGGGTCATCGAGAAATTCGTGGCTCCCACCATCAACCTGTCCCACCACGACGTCGAGGGCCCCGACGGCCGCAAGCTCCCTGGCCTCACCAACCTCGGCATGGGTTACGTCTTCGAGGAACTCATCCGCAAGTTCAACGAGGAGAACAACGAGGAAGCCGGTGAGCACTTCACCCCGCGCGAGGTCATCCAACTCATGGTCCACCTCCTCATCGAGCCCGTGAAGGACCAGCTCCCGCCCGTCATTACCATTTACGACCCCGCCTGCGGCTCCGGCGGGATGCTCACCGAGGCTCAGGACTACCTCAAGGACCCCGACGGCCCGATTCAGTCCACCGCCTCCACTTACCTCTACGGCAAGGAGGTCAACCCCGAGACCTACGCCATCTGCAAATCCGACATGCTCATCAAGGGCAACGATCCCGAGAACATCAAGTTCGGCTCCACCCTCGCCGCCGACGAATTCTCCAGTCTCCGCTTCGACTTCATGCTCTCCAACCCTCCCTACGGAAAGAGCTGGAAAACCGACCAGGGCCAGATCCTCGAGAAAAAAGGCGCCAAGACCGAAATCATCGACCCCCGTTTCGAAGTCCAGCTTCCCGACGCTTCCGGCCAGATCCAGACGGTCTCCGCTGCCCCCGCCGTCGATGACGGCCAGCTCCTCTTCCTCATGGAGATGGTCAGCAAAATGAAGCGCCTCCAGGATGCCCCTCTCGGCAGCCGCATCGCCACCGTCCACAACGGCTCGGCCCTCTTCACCGGCAATGCCGGCGGCGGCGCCAGCAACATCCGCCAATACCTCATCGAAAACGACCTGCTCGAAGCCATCATCCAGCTGCCCAACAACATCTTCTACAACACCGGCATCACCACCTACATCTGGGTCCTCAGCAACCACAAACCCGAAGCCCGTCGCGGCAGGGTCCAGCTCATCGACGCCTCCCAGCTCTACGAGAAGCTCCGCAAAAACCTCGGCGAGAAGAACTGCGCCTTCACCCCCGCCCACCTCACGCAAATCACCCGCGCCTACCTCGACCTCGCACACACTGGCAAGGAAGCGGTCGACGGACTCAAAGCCCAGGTCTTCGACAACCGCGACTTCGGCTACTGGAAGATCACCGTCGAACGCCCCCTGCGCAAATCCGCCCAGTTCACCGCCGAGCGCACCCAATCCCTCCGCTTCGACAAACGCCTCGCCGAGGAAATGCAGTGGATCTACCAGCAGTGGGGCGATCAGGTCTACGAATCTGGCTTCCTCAGCGCCAAGGAACAAAAAGACGCCCTCGACGACTGGCTTGAAAAGGAAGAGATCGACCGCAAAGCCGCCGACAAAAAGAAACTCCTCGATCCCAAATTCTGGTTCGCCAAACGCGAACTCCTCCAGGCCGCCGAACAACTCCACCAACACCTCGGCGACGAGCTCTCGCACGACTTCAACCTGTTCCAAAAGGACGTCAAAGCCGCCCTCAAGGAACTGAAGCTCAAGCTCGGCGCCCCCCAACTCAAGGCCATCCTCGAAGCCGTCTCCTGGCGCGACCCCGAGGCCGCCCCCGTCCTCGCCAACGAGAAGAAAGGCGAAGCCGGCGGCTACGAACCCGACAGCGAACTCCGCGACACCGAAAACGTCCCGCTCAACTACGAGGGCGGCATTGAGGCCTACTTCCAGAGCGAAGTTCTTCCCCACGTCGCAGACGCCTGGATCGACGAGAGCAAGACCGTCATCGGCTACGAGATCTCCTTCAACAAATACTTCTACGTCCACCAACCCCTGCGCGACCTCGACGAAGTCGTGCAGGAAATCCGCGACCTCGAAACCGAGACCGAGGGCCTGCTCGAAAAGATCCTCGATTTCGCCAAATGAAGCAAAATTTAAATAAGGAATGCCCCTATTTAAGAAAGTAGCCTGAAATTTAATTAACCACTCACATGGATAGCAAAGACCTCCGGATCATCGAGAGCGACGACGGTATCATCGCCGACGTCCGTTCCATGATCGAGCAAACCCGTGAGGGTGTTGCCCGGACCGTCAATGCCGGTATGACCTTGCTCTACTGGCGCATCGGCAAGCGGATTCAGACGGAGATCTTGCAACAGGAACGAGCGGAATACGGCGAAAAAATTGTGCAATCACTGAGTGCACAATTGACCAGTGAGTTCGGCCGGGGCTTCGGGCGGCGCAGCCTCTTCAATATGGTCAAATTCGCCGAGGTCTATCCCGACCCGGCAATTGTGCAATCGCTGGTTGCACAATTGAGCTGGACCCATTTCCAGCGGCTCCTTCCGCTCAAAGACCCACTCCAACGCGACTTCTACGCTGAAATGTGCCGCGTGGAGCGCTGGAGCACCCGCACTTTGGTCAAAAAGATCGACTCCATGCTCTTCGAGCGCACCGCCATCTCGAAGAAGCCCGGGAAACTGGCGCGAGCTGAACTCGCGGAACTTCGGGCCGAGGACAAGCTCACCCCCGACCTCGTCTTCCGCGATCCCTACCTCCTCGATTTCCTCGGCCTCAAAGACCGCTACCTGGAGAAAGACCTCGAAGATGCCATCCTGCGCGAACTCGAGACCTTCCTCCTCGAACTCGGCCAGGGCTTCACCTTTCAAGCCCGCCAGTTCCGCATCCCCATCGACTCCGACGACTTCTACCTCGATCTCCTCTTCTACCATCGTGGCCTCAAGCGCCTCATCGCCATCGATCTCAAATTGGGCGACTTCAAGCCGGAATACAAAGGCCAGATGGAACTCTACCTCCGCTGGCTCACCAAGCACGAGCGGCAGACCGGCGAAGAGCCGCCGCTTGGCCTCATCCTCTGCGCGGGAAAGAAAAAGGAACAAATCGAACTCCTCGAACTCGACCAATCCGGCATTCACGTCGCCGAATACCTCACCGCCCTGCCGCCCCGCGAGCTCCTCCAGCAGAAACTCCACGCCGCCATCCAGCTCTCACGCGCCCGCCTCGACAACAAGGAAGGAGATCAAGGATGAGCACCTTCCCGAAATACGACCGCTACAAGGATTCCGGAGTCGAATGGCTCGGGGAGATTCCGAAGCATTGGGAGGTCGAAAAGGGAATTCGTTACTTCCACGAAACCGACCAACGCAGCGTTACCGGAGATGAAGAACTTCTATCCGTATCTCATCTGACGGGCGTCACTCCTAGAAGCGAAAAGAACATCACAATGTTTCTCGCAGAGAGCAACTTTGGTCTCAAGGTCTGCGAAGTCGGGGACATTGCAGTGAACACAATGTGGGCATGGATGGCTGCGCTCGGTGTTTCCAAATACCGCGGAATCGTCAGCCCGTCGTATTCAACCTACAGGCAGAAGAAGCCAGAGAGATTCAATCCGACCTATATCGACCACCTCCTACGGAATGAGGTCTACAAGTCCCACTACATGGTGAACTCGACGGGGATCACGGATAGCCGCCTTCGTTTGTATCCGCACTCGTTCCTCCGCCTCAAATTCATTTGCCCTCCTCGCGAAGAACAAGACCGCATCGTCACCTTCCTGGATCGGAAGACGGCGGAGATCGACGCCTTGATTGCCAAAAAGCAGCGCCAGATCGACCTCCTCTACGAGCAAAAAGCCATCCTCATCAACCGCGCCGTCACGAAAGGAATTGTGAATGCTGAATTTGGAATGAGGAATGAACATCTCTCCACACCAACCCATTCAACATTCACCACTCACAATTCAAAATTCATCCCCTCCGGCATCGAATGGATTGGGGAGATTCCCGCCCATTGGAAAGTTCGACGCTTGCGGTACCTCTGTACTCTAGGAACTGGTGAACGTGACACCAAGGATTCCGTCGCGACTGGCGAATACCCATTCTTCATCAGGTCGCAAACGCCAGAGCGGATCAACTCAATCGGGTTTGACTGCGAAGCTGTGTTGACCGCCGGTGACGGAGCTGGCGTGGGCAAAGTTTTCCACTACTTCGAGGGGCGGTTCGACGCCCACCAGCGGGTCTACGTGATGCGTGATTTCGTTGACGTCCAAGGAAGGTATTTCTTTCTCTATTTGCGGGAGAATTTTCATCGCGTTGCGCTGACCGGAGAAGCCAAGTCTACAGTGGACTCGCTGCGTCGCCCTATGCTTGCCGACTTCCAGATTCCGTTCCCCGATAAAAATGAGCAGCAACAGATCATCAAATACTGCGAGCGAATTTCTGACGGCATCGTAAAGCTCCAACAGATCTCCAAATCCGAAATCGAGTCCCTCAAATCCCTCCGAAGCACCCTCATCGCCCACGCCGTCACCGGCAGAATCAAAGTCTGAGGGCGGGTCTCAGAAAAGTCGGATCTCATCCCATGATTGAATCATCCAGTTCGATTGACTTAGATTGGGTCACCCGGAGGGAGCTCCTCCCGGATCCGTAGAAAGGAGGACGTCATGAACAAGCAGCATTACCAACTCAGGCTGGAAGGCCTCGAAGAAGAAAACGGTCAAATCCGGGCGGCCGACCTTCACAAGGTCCTGGGCGCGCTCCTCAAGACGGCAGAGCGAACCACTCGTTTGCTGGCCACCGGCGAAGGGAGTGTTCAGGGGACGCGGCCAACGTGGTTGGAGGCAAGCATCGACTTCACCATCACCGGCCTGGAAGAAGGCTCAACCATTTTGGAGATCGACGCGCCCCTGCTCGCTGAGACCGCGCATGATCAGTTCTCCCAGCCCGAGTTCTGGAGAGAGACCCCTGAAGCCGGTGACACCTCGCTCGATCTTGCTGCTTTCGCGATCGAAGAGGCTCAATCCGAGAGCGATTCCAGTGAACGCTTTGACTCATCGGTTCTCGATGCCGTCCTTGAATTCAAGAAAGCAGTTCGTTCTGCGAACGTCCGCTACCAACTCCGCCCAACCACCGGAGCGCGAGGCTCTTTTGAGCTTACCGAGGCAAGTTTCGAGCGGATTGCCGAGCGGAAGCGCCAGTTACCCGAACCCAAAGCATTTGTAGTCAGTGGCAAGCTCGATGAGATCAAGCACAGCGCCGGGAGGTTTCGCTTGTTTCTTCCCAATGGCCACAAGTTACTGGGGCGAATTCATCCGGAATACCTGCAAGGAGAGTCCCTTAGAGATCTTTGGGGCAAGGATGTCACTGTCGAAGGAATGGTCCACTTCAAGGCAAATGGGCAAGCCCGTCTCATCGACGCTCGGAAGCTCGGCGAGCGATCAGAAGGCGACGAACTTTTCGAAGCTCTTCCCAGCGTTTCGAACCTGCATGCCCAAAGCGACCTCTTTCCTGAATTCTCCAGCTCAGCCAGAAAGGACGAACCTATGATTCTCTGGGGCAAGTGGCCGGGTGACGAGCCTATTGAAGAACTCATGGCGGAACTGAGCTGAAGCCATGAAACGATTTCTTCTCGATACCAATCTGCTGCTCGGGTTCGCCCGGAAGGCTCAATGGGCAGAATGGGCCTATGAGGAATTCGACCTGGGAGCAGCTGACAATATCGTGTTCACCTCGGCAATTTGCCGTGGTGAGATGCTTGCGCTCACCGAGAAGTTTGGCTGGGGAGCAAAGAAGCGAACTGAACTCGTCCGGGTCCTGAATCAGTTCACCACTCTCGACATCAACAAGGACAGCATTCTGGAAGCGTATGCTGCGATTGACGTCTGGACGCACGGGAAACCAGTGACCGATCCTCGATTCCCCTCACCGCTGAAGCCCGCGATTTCGATGAAGCAGAATGATCTCTGGATCGCCGCGACTGCTCTCGCCAGCAACGCGACCCTTCTCACCACAGACAAGGACTTTGATCACTTGGATGGCGTTTGCCTCTCCCGAGTCTGGGTGGCTCAGGCGAGCAAACCAAAAACTTAATGCCCACCGACACCACAGAAGCCGCTCTCGAAGCCTGCATCAGGAGAATTGTGAATGGTGAATTCAGAATGTTGAATGACTTGGGCCAGCGAGATTTAACATTCGTTATTCAAAATTCAAGATTCAATCCGCCCGACGACCAGCGCCAGATCCTCGAACGCCGCCACCGCAGGCTCAAGAACGACGGCATTCTCCCAATCCTGAAAATTCCGCCGCAAGTTCGTTGTAAATGCCAGGTAGTTATGAATAAATACCTAGCATAACGGACAGTTCTCAACCATGTCATCCTCCCCACTCCAGAGAATTCGAGCGCTGGCCCTTGGTCGCGAATCGATTCGGACCTCTGAGATCGTTGAGGCCGGAGTCAGCAACCAGGCGATCACCCGGCTCGTGCGTCGAGGGGATCTCGAAAAGATTCGGAGAGGGGTCTACCGGCTTCCAGACTCCCCGGTCACGGAGAATTACGACCTGGTGAATACCATCAAAGGAGCGCCACGGGCTGTCATTGTCCTTCTCAGCGCCCTTCGGTTTCATGTGATCGGGACGGAGAATCCACACGAGGTCTGGGTTCAGCTTCCGCTCAAGGCACACGCCCCGAAGATCGAATGGCCGCCTGTTCGGATCATTCGCACTTCGGTGGACTCGCTCTTTACCGAGGGAGTTGAACATCACGAACTCAGTGGCGAAACCGTGCCGATCGCCACTCCCGCACGAACCGTCGCGGATTGCTTCAAGCACCGCAACAAAATCGGGTTGGACGTTTGCATCGAGGCGCTTCGCGAAACCCTGCGGGAGCGCAAGGCCACCGTCGCCGAGATTGGCGAAATGGCTCGGCTCCTGCGAGTCAGTAAAGTCATGCAACCCTACCTGGAGGCGATGGCATGAAAAGTCCCGCCGCTTCCGTTCGCGCCCGGCTGCTGAATCTTTCCCGTGAAAGCGCTGAGCCATTTGATGCCCTGATGGAGCAGTATGCGACGGGACGGTTTCTCTATCGTCTCGCCAACAGCGCCTATCGCGATCGGTTCGTTTTGAAGGGTGCCCAACTCTTCCGCATCTGGGGCGCGGAACAACATCGGCCCACGCGGGATTTGGATCTGCTGGGCTACGGAGATTTCTCCGAGGAAGCGATCTGCTCGATCTTCACCGAACTGATTCAGACGCCGGTCGAACCTGCGGATGGTCTCGAGTGGGGCGAGATTAAGACCGGTCCAATTCGCGATGATCTCGCCTACGGAGGCGTCCGCGCAAATCTTCTCGTTCACCTCGCCGGAGCGCGGCTTTTTCTCCAGATCGATGTGGGATTTGGCGATGCGATCACGCCGGAAGCGGTCGAGGGGGAATGGCAGGAATTGCTCGATTTCCCGGCGGCTCGTCTCCTCATTTATCCGCCCGAGACGGTAGTGGCTGAAAAGCTCCAAGCAGCCCTGACCTTGGGACTGCAAAACAGCCGAATGAAGGATTTCTTCGATTTGCATTGGCTCGGCCAAAATCAGTCTTTTTCGGGAGACATGCTCATTAAATCCGTCACCGCAACCTTCGGGCGGCGGGAAACCCCGATCCCCGCGGAGACGCCCATCGCTCTGACGGAAAGGTTTTCCGGCGATTCCGGAAAGCAGCTTCAGTGGAATGCCTTTCGTCGGAAGGGGAAGCTGTCTGCACCCGACCTAGGTGAAGTCATCGAGGGTCTTGCCACCTTTCTCAAACCCTTGCTGACCGGGAAGGCAAAGGGCCAATATTGGAATCCCAACTCCGGCTGGACCGAAACACCCTCATGAGCAGCGATACCTCAGAAAAAGCCCTCGAAGCCTGCATCGAACGATTCCTCACGGGTAGCGTCAGCGATTCGCCCTCAAACGACGGCAAGGTGCAGGAAGCGCCCGCCACCTACGAGGCAGGCAAAGGCGTCGGCTACCTCCGTGGCCAGTCGTCCGACTTCAAAGCCGAGTTCGCCCTCGACGAAGCCAAGTTCTGGCAATTCATCCAAGCTACCCAGGCCGATGAACTCGCCAAACTCACCTACAAGCCCGATTACCGGCACCAGATCCTCGAGCGCCTCCACCGCAAGCTCAAGAAGGACGGCATCCTCTCCGTCCTCAAGAAGGGCCTGGACGTCGACCACGCCCACTTCGACCTCCTCTATCGACTCCCTTACAACGACCTCAACCCCGAGGTGAAGGCGAAGTTCGAGTTCAACCTCTTCTCCGTCACCCGCCAGACTGTTCACACCTTCGCTGCCTGATCCATGCCCACCGTCACCCCGACTCACAAAACCGTTCAGGATCTTCTCAAAGACGAGAAGTTCTCCATCGATGACTACCAGCGTGAATACAAATGGGAGACCAAGCAGATCGTGGAACTGCTTACCGACCTGCAGGCTAAGTTCTCGTCTTGCTACCAGCCGGGACACGAAACCAGTGCCGTGGGTTCCTACGACAGCTATTTCCTAGGTTCGATTATCGTCAGCAAACGGGCCGGAACCAACTATCTGATCGATGGCCAACAACGGACCACCTCGCTCACGCTCTTGCTCATCTATCTCTACCACCGGCTGCAGGCGATTCAGTCACCGGCTACCTCGAGCCTGGAGAGTTTGATCTACTCGGACGACTTCGGGACGATGAGCTTCAACCTCAAGATTCCGGAACGCGTGCCCGTCCTCGAAGCGCTCTTCAAGAAGGAAGAATTCAATACCGACGGCCAGGACGAGTCACTGGTCAACATGGTGGAGCGCTACTCCGACATCGAGGCCGAGTTCCCGGAGGAGCTGGACGAAGCGATCGAGCACTTCGCCTACTGGCTGACCCGCAAGGTTGGCCTGATCGAGATCGCCACCGACGACGATGCGTATGCCTACACGATCTTCGAGACCATGAATGACCGGGGCAAGCCGCTCAGCCCCACGGACATGCTCAAGGCCTACTTGCTTGGCCGGATCGACGATGCCGAGAAGCGCTCCTCCGCGAACGCGCGCTGGAAGGCGGAGATCCAGAATCTGATGCACTTTGGCAAAGGGAAGGACGACGACATCGAATCGAACTTTCTCAAGACCTGGCTCCGGGCTCAGTACGGAACCAGCACCCGCGAACGGAAGGTCAATGCCACGGAGAAGGACTGGGAGCAGATCGGCGGACCTTTCCACCGCTGGGTCGATGCCAATCGCCAAACGCTGGGCCTGGAAAGGAGTGCCGACTACGAGGACCTGATCCGCCATCATCTGCCTTTCTACGCCAAGGTCTATCGACAGATTCTCGAGGCGTGGCACAGCTATACCCCAGGGCTTGAGGCCATTTTCTACAATGGCACCAATGACTTCACCCTTCAGACCACGGTTCTGATGGCCCCCGTCACCGTGACGGACGACGAGGTCACGGTGAGAAGGAAGCTCCAGATCGTGGCCACCTACCTCGACCAGTTCATCGTTCGCCGGGTGGTGAACTACATCATGGTCGGCTACTCACGCGTGCAATATGGAATGGTGCAACTTATCAACGAGATCCGCCACAAATCACCGGAGGAGCTGATCGAGATCCTCACGGCGCGCCTGGAGAAAGATGACGCGACCTTCGAGGGAGCCAAGGGCGGGCACCGCAAGGGGGTGGGGAACTTCGGCCTGAACAACTTCACCAAGCGCTACATCCACTACATGCTGGCGCGGATGACGGCGCATGTGGAAGGCGCTTGCGATCTCGGTGATCGTTTTCCGGCCTATGCAAACCGACTGCCCGACAGCAAGAAAAACCCCTTTGAGGTCGAGCATCTGTGGGAAGATCACTTCGAGAGATTTCAGGACCAATTTTCCTCCGAGGAGGAATTCTCCCGCTGGCGAAATCACCTTGGTGGGTTGATTCTCCTGCCGAAGAGCAAGAACGCCAGCATCAACGACAAGCCCTACGTGGACAAGGTCAGTTACTACGCGGACGAGAATTTGCTGGCCTCCTCACTGACGCCACAACCCTACGGCCACACGCCCCGCTTCAAGCGCTTCCGGGAGGAAACCGGGCTGGCATTTGAGGCCTGTCCTGAGATGGGACAATCGGAGCAATTGACACGGCGGGATATCTACAAACAACTCATCGAAACCATCTGGGGCATCGACCGCCTGAGGGACCTCTAGGAGCCACCGCCATGAACTTCGACCAGCTCATCACCAGCCTCCGGGAACTCGACGGCTCGCTCAAGGGGCACGTTTCGCGGACGGCGAACGTGGGGCTGACGCTGCGGAACTGGTTGGTCGGCGCCTACATCGTGGAGTTCGAGCAGAACGGGGAAGAGCGGGCTGAGTATGGGGATCAGTTGTTATCAGAGATCGGAAAGAGACTGAAAATCAAGGGGTTGGGCAGAATCACCCTGCAGGCCTGCCGCCTCCTCTATTTTGGATACCCCCGGATATGTCAGACAGTGTCTGACAATTCGTCTTCTGCGGTTTCGCAGACATTGTCTGCGCTTTTGGGCCCTGAGGCAATTCCACAGACACTGTCTGTGGAATTCATTAAGGAGCTGAAAGTCAATGAATTGCAAATTTCCCAGACATCGTCCGGCAAATCGCCTGGATCTTCAAAAAGTCAGACACTGTCTGACTTTTCCGCACGTCCGGAATTCGCGATCCAAGTGGAGATTCTCTTTCAGAAGCTGACCTTCTCCCATTTCGTCGAACTCCTGCGCCTCGACGATCCGCTCAAACGGGCCTTCTACGAGATCGAGTGTGTCAAAGGCGGCTGGTCGGTGCGGGAATTGAAACGCCAGATCGGCTCGCTGCTCTTCGAGCGACTGGGCCTTTCCACCGACAAGGAAAAGCTCCTGCGCCTGACGGCTGAGGAAGCGACGCCCGCCCAGCCCGCCGACCTCATCAAGGATCCCTACATTTTCGAGTTCCTCGGCCTCACGCCCAAGGAAGCCTTTCGCGAGAACGATCTGGAAACGGCACTCATCGACCACCTGCAGGACTTCCTGCTCGAACTCGGCAAGGGCTTCTGTTTCGAGGATCGGCAGAAGAAGATCCGGATCGGCCAAAGCGACTACTTCGTCGATCTCGTCTTCTACCACCGCAAGCTCCACTGCCACGTGCTGGTCGAATTGAAAGTAGAACCCTTCAACCACGCCAATGCCGGGCAGCTCAACACCTACCTGAACTACTACCGCAAGCACGAGATGGCCGAGGGCGACAACCCACCGGTGGGCCTGTTGCTCTGCACCGACAAGGACCACGCCTTGGTCGAATATGCCCTCGGCGGGATGGATGAGAACCTCTTCGTCTCCGCCTACAAGGTGGCCCTGCCGAAGCCCGAGGAACTGGAGGCCTTCCTGCTCCGCGAATCCAAGAACCTCCCCGAGTCATGAACAGCGACACCACCGAAAAAGCCCTGGAAGAGGCGATTGAAAAGTTTCTCACCGGTGGAGTTTCGCAACTTGGCAAAGATCTTTCAGCCCCGGACGGGAACTTCAATTCGAAGGGCTACCTGCGTGGCAACGCTTCAGATTTCAATCCCGAGTTCGCCCTCGACGAAGCCAAGTTCTGGCAATTCCTCCAAGCCACCCAGGCCGACGAACTCGCCAAGCTCACCTACAAACCCGACTACCGGCGCCAGATCCTCGAGCGCCTCCACCGCAAGCTCAAGAAGGACGGCATCCTCTCCGTCCTCAAGAAGGGCCTCGACGTCGACCACGCCCACTTCGAACTCCTTTACCGGCTCCCCTACAACGACCTCAATCCCGAGGTGAAGGCCAGGTTTGAATCGAACCTCTTCTCCGTCACCCGCCAGGTCTACTTTTCGAGCGTTGATCAGAAGTCGGTCGATATGGTCCTCTTCCTCAACGGCCTGCCCCTCGCCACCCTGGAGCTCAAAAACCCGTGGACTGGGCAGACCGTCCACCACGCCAAGAAGCAATACCGCGAGGACCGCGACCCGAGGGAAACCCTCTTCCAGTTCCGCCGCTGCCTCGTCCACTTCGCGGTCGATCCTGATGAGGTCTGGATGACCACCAAACTCGACGGCAAGTCCACCTACTTCCTCCCCTTCAACAAGGGGCACAACCACGGCAAGGGCAACCCGCCCAACCCCAACGGTCCGAGGAGCGCCTACCTCTGGCAAGAAATCCTCACCCGCCAGAGCCTCACCAACATCATCGAGCACTACGCCAAGATCACCGCTGAGGGAGACCGGAAGACCGGCAAGGTGAAGCAGACCCTCTTCTTCCCGCGCTACCACCAGCTCGAAGTCGTCCGCGAACTCCTCGCCGACGTCCAGGACCGCGGCATCGGTCACCGCTACCTCATCCAGCACTCGGCCGGCTCCGGCAAGTCCCACTCCATCACCTGGCTCGGCTACCAACTCGTCGAGCTCTACGACAAGGCCGGGCAAACCAACCTCTTTGACTCCGTCATCGTGGTCACCGACCGCAACGTCCTCGACGCGCAGATCGACAAAAACATCAAGGCCTTTGCCGAGGTCAAGAACCTCCTCGCCCACGCCGACAGCTCGGCCGACCTGCGGGCCCACTTGGAAACCGGGAAAAAGATCATCACCACCACTATCCAGAAGTTCCCCTTCATCGTCGATGGCATCGCCGACATGAGCGACAAGACCTTCGCCATCATCATCGACGAAGCCCACTCTTCACAAAGCGGCCAGGCCGCCGACAAGCTCAACATGTCGCTCGGCGGGAACGGCGGCGATGAGGAACCTGAAGACTACCAGGACAAGATCCTCGAAGCCATGGCCCGCCGTAAGATGGGGCGGAACGCTTCCTACTTCGCCTTCACCGCCACCCCCAAGAAGGCCACCCTCGAAAAATTCGGCACCCCCAACGCCGACGGCGGCTTTGATCCCTTCCACCTCTACTCCATGAAGCAGGCCATCGAGGAAGGCTTCATCCTCGACGTCCTCGCCAACTACACCACCTACAAGAGTTACTACGAGGTTCGGAAATCCATCGAAGACAATCCCGAGTTCGACACTGCCAAGGCCCAGAAGAAACTCCGCGCCTACGTCGAAGGCCACCAGGAAACAATCGACACCAAGGCCGCCCTCATGGTCGACCACTTCCTCAGCCAGGTCGTGGCCACCAAGAAGCTCCGGGGACAGGCCCGTGGCATGGTCGTGACCCGCAACATCGAGAGCGCCATCCGCTACTTCACCGCCATTCAGCGGGAATTGAAGGACAAACGGGCCCCCTTTCAAGCCATCGTCGCCTTCTCCGGCAAGAAATCCGTCGACGGCATCGAGCACACCGAAGAATCGCTCAACGGGTTCGCTTCCAAGGACCTGCCCGATAGGTTCAGCGGCAAATCTGCCAAGGACCATCCGAACAAGCAGATTCCCACATACCGACTGCTGGTCGTGGCCAACAAGTATCTCACCGGGTTTGACGAGCCGCTCCTGCACAGCATGTATGTCGACAAACGCCTGCAAGGGGTCCTCGCCGTCCAGGCCCTCAGCCGTCTCAACCGGTGCAATGCCAAGATGCAGAAGCAGGACACCTTCATCCTCGACTTCTACAACACCGCCTCCGAGATCAAAGAGGCCTTTGATCCCTTCTACACGGCCACCAGCCTCAGCGAACCCACCGACGTCAACGTCCTCAACGATCTCAAGGATGCGCTCGAAGAGGCGAGCCTTTACATCGATGAAGACATCGAGCTCTTCAACCAGAAATTCTTCGACGGGGTGGATGCCGGAGAACTCCATCCGATCATTGACCAGTGTGTCGACCGCTTCAACCTGATGGAGGACGAGGACGACAAGGTCGACTTCAAGATCAAGGCCAAGCAGTTCGTCAAACTCTACGGTCAGCTCGCCTGCCTCATCCCTTTCGAGAATGTTGTCTGGGAGAAGCTTCACTGGTTTCTCAAATTTCTCATTCCCAAGCTCAAGGTGCGGGAGAAAGAGAAGGACGCCCTCGACGAACTCCTGGAGAGCGTCGATCTCTCGACCTACGCCTTGGAGCGAGTGAAACTCAATGAGCGCATCGGGCTCGATGACTCGGAGACTGAACTCGAGCCCGAGAACCCCAACGTCCGCGGCTTCCACGATCAAGGCGAACAGGAATCCCCACTCGACGAGATCATCCGCACCTTCAATGAACGTTTCTTTGATGCGTGGGACGCCACGCCCGAGGAGCAACGGGTCAAGCTCATCAACCTTCTGGACCACATCCGGAGCAGCGATGATTACGAAGAAACGTTCCTCAAGAACCCGGACCAGCAGAATCGCCGCATTGCCCTGGAATCGCTCATCAAGGACGCCGTGAACAAGGAACGCCGACGTGAACTTGAGTTGTATAAGCTCTACGCCGGGGACAGTGACTTCAAGAAGTCGCTGCATGAAACTCTCGCTCGGATCCTCGCGCTCGAAGAGAAGGCTCCACCGGCATAAGTCAGAGACCAAAGCCCGGCAAGGAACCTGCGGGGGGAAACACCGGTGCGGTTTCGCCACCTTTGAATCGTGGGTCTTGTCATGTTCCGCTTCTGGAGGTCTCCGGGGGATGAAGGAGTGCTTTCCTTGCTTTGCCCCTGAGTGAAAACTAGGGATTGACTCCGACGCGGTAGAAGCGGCGGGGGTCTTCGCGGTCCGGAGTGGTGTCGATGAAGGTGGTCGAGGCACCGTCCGACAGCACGCTTTCACCGCCGGGAACGAGGTTCCAACTGCCGGGTGAAAGGTCGAGACTGGATTCGAGGCGATAGACCTTTCCGGGAATGCTGCGCCAGGTGATGGTGACGCCGCCCACCGTGGGGTTTTGGCTGATGCTGCTGATTCTGAAAAGGGAAGTCGGGTCGAGGGGATTCGTCCCGGCAACTACTTCGGAGCCATCGGGAGAGCCGTCACCATCGGTGTCGGGATGGTTCGGGTCGGTCCCGGCGAGGGCCTCATCGCTGTCGCTCAGGCCATCGCCATCGCGATCGAAGATGGTGGCGGATCCCGGGCTGCCGCCAATGACGGTGGCGCGCCAGTTGAGAGGGTCGTTGTAGTCTCCCTCGGTGTCGATGACCTCAAGCGAGGGGCCGTTGCCGTCGGCCGCCACCGGCCAGGGGGCCGCGTCACTGTAAATGAAATCGTGAATCGAGTTGCCGAGGGGGTCGCGGAAAACGATGCGTTCCCCGCCATTGCTGAGAGCGCCGAGGGACCACTCGGCGATGATGTTGAAACCGGGCCCGTAGTGCGCGGCGAAGGCGGCGGCGTCTGCCACGATGAGAC